>NZ_JADEXR010000195.1 GCF_015206995.1 aff. Roholtiella sp. LEGE 12411
ACCGTCGAACAAAGATTTCTGGGGCACAATGGAAACGAGAAAATGTTCCTCAAGTCCTGGCTCATCGCTCTGCTTACCTCAATGGATTATTGTCAGTTTGAGCCACTTCAAAAAGTGAGATGCTCCCTGATGCCGAATATACAACTTTATTTTCATTGCGCCATTGCTCTACCACCTCCTCACCATAAGTGAGAGGTTAAAGTGATGAACATTTTGTCAATAAGCAATAGTACTTAAAATCATGCTGAAAATGGGGCTAATCAACAGAATTTTTGGGCGTGCGATCGCGTCATATTTAAAAGCATCATTCGTTTTTGCATTCAAAACAAGCATTGAGTTTTATTTAAAACTCAATATCTCAGCAAATTTTCAGCCAAGTTACTAATTGACAAAATATTTTTTGTCTTAACCTCTCACTAATGCCTCCTCACTTACCCAGAAAGTAATACTACCTTGTTGCTTGAGTGCCGCATCGTAGGATTCCCAATTACTAACTTTATACCTGGCTTTGGCTTTCGTGTTCATAGTCAGGTTGTCAGGGTCTTTAGTAGAGAAGGGATATTGGATAGGTATAATTTACCATTTTCCTTAATCGTGCAACAACGCCTCACACAGCTAGTAAATCTTATATTTAGTCAACCCGTAACAATACCACAAAACTTTTTTGCAAGAGGTCTATTGAGTATTGGCAGTGAGTGATAAAACAGGGATAATTTGGATACCACGATATAGTAATAAACTATCCAAAAATTTGCACACATCTTCAATCTGGCAATTTTTACTATTACTCTCAGCAATTACTGTGCGGGAAAATTCCAATATTTCTGCTACACTTTGAACTTCTCCAGAATTTATTTTTCTAATTAATATCGGAAAAATTGGATGTGGACTAACACTTATCCCAATTCCATTAACAAATATAAAAGTTTCATATTCGTCGATAATTCTGTATAAGATTACACGCCTAGGATAAATCTGAATATAATCATCACTTTCCAAATTCTCTATTTTATCGGACATAATTTCAGGTGCTGACAATGGGAAAAATCCATAAGAAGTCAGCATAGTCAACCATAGTTTTATACTCGCTCGTTCCATAATTTTAGAGCCTACAAACCATTTAAACTTCTTAGCTGCTAACTGAATTGATTCAGGAGTTTGTTCCGCACTTCCTTGCAAATCATCAGGATTAAAAAAACATTTACCAGTAATTTTTTGACTGGGAACAATCGATAATATAAACGATAAGAAGTAAATCGAGGCTCGTAGTATTGGACTAGCTGGGTAATTCTTGTAATCATCCCCACTGAGCAGTTTTATTTCTTCAACCACTTCATTCCATTCAATCAATGCTCGAGTAATTTTTTTCCAGAAAAATCCTTTAATCGAATCTCCATATAAATCTTTTATTTCTTGATGAAGAACCTCTAATAACCCACGCACAACAGGACCGTCAGGATTAACAGCAATAACTATGGAAACATCCCCTCCTTTAGAATCACCAACATGCCATCGATTTGAACGCCAATATATCATTCCTCCCGCCTCACATTGGAGGAGAGTAGAGTCTTCTAGAAAGTCCTGATAATTTTTAGCTCCCTTGAGCTTAGGATGTTGATCGGCAAATTCTCTTGTCCATATTCTCATTGACTTACCACCTATTATGGGAAAATAAAATGCACCTTCTTGATCAATGTGTACAGAAAACGGAGTAACCTGATAATTTCCATAAAATACAGAATAAAAATGGCCGTAACTCACGTAGCCTAATTCTGTGTACAGACTTTGCAAAAATTCATAAGTCCAATCCCAAAGAGTGTCATTTACCCTAATAGCATCAATAATTAATGTATAATCCTGCCCATTAAGTAGAGAGCGAATTCTCTCATTGTAATTATTGAATGATTTATCTTCTTTTCTTGGTAAAAGAATATCTGCTTTTTTGAGTTTTTGCTCATTAAATCCAATACAAAATCGCGTTCTTCTATGTACATCATCAGCAGTATTAAATTCGTTAACAAGTAGGTTAAATAAATCATCTGAAACTATAGGAATACGAATCAAAGAATCTTTAATAGCTAACTCTTCTTTCTCCCATATTGTCGATACAAATTCGCTCCAGAAGTTTTGAGATATGCCATTCTGTGTGGTAGTCATAATTTCTCTCTCTTTTTTACAAAATCAATCCTGTTTTTCAACTACTTATAAGTTCGTATTCAGAACTTACTGACATGAATCTAAATGTTTAGCCAATACGGTTCGGTTAACGTTTTAATCTTTTGAAGATCCCCCCAACCCCCCTTAACAATCAGGGCTTTTAACCCTCTTTTTTCCCCTTTTTAAGGGTGTCACCGTAGGCCGGGGGATCTTAACCGAACCGTATTGAATGTTTAGCTTCTTGTTTTCTTGTTTGATATCTACAAAATGATTCTCGATGTGCTTGTAGCTCTTGAATCTCTTGACTTTCTGAGGTCTCTTGTGATGTTTACTCGTTTAAGCCATCGGTCTTTACCATCATAGTTAGCTTGAAATGGATTCCTTCCATGAACAACTCTGTAATTATCGATCAAACAGTAATCTCCAGGTTGCAAAACAACGGGTTCAATGTTTCTATCTATTTCCCTAACTAAGGCATCCAAAGCAGTTTGAGCTTCTTTCTTATCTCTTAATTCATCCATGAAATAGGGGTCAAGACGTAAATATGGCGATTCAGGAGAGCCAAATAAAACCGAAATCTTATTTCCTGAATTTGAATTCATTTTATTGATTTTTTCATAAGCTAAATTAACTAAGTTTTCTGCTTCTTTTTGTCTTGATTCCTTTCTGACATCTGACTCATTTTTTTCTAAATGAGATTCATCTGGACGGATGTAAAAATATGGTTTTAGCAACATTTGAATCTGTTCATACTTGAGTTGCTCTACATTTAATTTTCCAAAAGTTGTCGCAACTTTATCAGGGTTACGTAAGCACATAAAGATAACATAATCAGCTCGGTAAGGATGAAAAGCATCTTCGTTATGCCACCATAGTGTTTGGCTACTTCCACATCCTAATTGTTCATTTTCATGAGTTTTAATGGGAAATATATCATGCACAATATATCCATCTTGCTGAGTAGACCAACCAAAAACTTCTCCCAACAAAGAGCCATATAATACAAGTAAAATTTGCTCCCCTAGAGTGCGTGAAGTGTCAGCTTTCCATTTCCAATGATTTGGTGTTAAACCAATTGTAGAATCATCAATCGGATAGCCTGATATTATGACATTCCCTGGCATGTCTTCAGTTAATTTAAAATTGTTGATGAACTCGCGGACTCGCCAAGGTAGTTCATGTGCAAATAGAGAAGCCTCTTGAAGAAAATCAATATCTTCTACATTACTGTATTTTGAGGTGATATCTTTCAGTAGTGATTGAATATCACTAATTTCTTGATTAGTTAATACAAGCCTGGACATGATTTTACTCCTTTAACTGTGTGTTAGTTGGGTATTGGAATGATAAATCTTTAATAATTTCGACAAATGCGAAAGACCAGCTTCTAGCTTGCTTGTAGAACCACCAAATCCTAAACGCACATGATTTGGATGATGAAAACAAGTACCAGGTAAAAGTAAAACTCCATAATGATTGATCAGATGATGGCAAAAAGCCTCAATATCTGAAATACCTAGGAAGCGTGGAAAAGCAGTTACTCCACCTTGTGGTTTAATCCACTCTACAAACTCTTGATTATTTTCAAACCACTCCGCGAGAATTTGGCGATTAATGCGAGCTTGTTGACGACGAATATTTAAAAGACAATCTGCATTTTCAATAGCACGTTGAGCAACTATTTCAACTAATGGTGAAAGCGCAAGACTAATATAGTCACGTAAATGAATGCACTCTTCTAATACGTCAGGTGCAGCCAAACACCAACCAACTCTTAATCCTGGTAAACCGTAAGCTTTAGATAAAGTGCCAAATGAAATGGCTTTGTCATATAACAAAGTAACTTCAGGAAGTGAAGGAGTCTCGTATGTTAATTCAATAAATGCTGCGTCCCATGCAAGGTAAGCTCCTATTTTATCTGCCAAGTTAATCAATTCTGCTTGCTGTTCTACACTCACTGATACTCCAGTAGGATTGTGAGGAAAATTCACAATGATCATGCGTGTATCTGGAGTAATTAAACTTTTTAACTCCTCAAAATCGGGAGCAAATTGTTGCTCAAATCTTAATTTCCAATATTTTAGTTGACAGCCAATAGATTCAGCGATGTGAACAAGAGAGTGGTAACTAGGGTCTAAAACTACTACTTCATCACCAGGTTTTAATAGTGCGTTCATTACTAGGAATATGGCTTCACTCGAACCGTTAGTGGCCATGACTTGTGAGATGTCTCCGTTTCCCCAGCGTTGGGCGATCGCTTTTCGCAATCCCAAACTTCCTAGAGAAGGACTGTCATGGAAAATCAACTGATCAAATTCCTCTTGCTTGAAACCAATTAGCTGGCGCAGATCGGCCATTGAAAAATCTTCTACACCACTACCACTAATATCGATTTCATTAGTAAAGTAGTAGTCGCGTAACCAATTCTCTAACGGAGCTTGGGCAATTTTCATGATGCTAATTCCTTATTAAATAAAGTGTTCATTGGACTTTTGAGGTAATCGTAAGTAAGTCTGCACGATAAAACTAAGGTATGTTAAGATTTGTAAAAAATTTGGGTCGATTCACTTATAAGCCCTTTGCTGACTCTAAACTTCGTTACATAGATTAATTTATTAACGCCGACTTATTTAGTTGATACCGCATTAAACTGATTAAGAAATTGAATCGAAAAATCAAGATTTTTAGGCACCTTTGACGACCAGAATTAACAATTTAAAAAATAGTAGGATAGGTTCATATATCTGAAATTTTTAGCGTTTAGCAGTCATCTATAAATCGCAATGGTTTGTATAAATAACTATAAATTGTTACTATTATTTGAAGTATTCCGAACAATATAAACAATAATCCAATGCCCCGCCCTGGTCCAACGCCTATCATCCTGCCAATGCTGCCAGATAATGGGCCACCACTCACTAAAAGTGGCTCGAATACATAGTCAGCTAAGGGGCCTGCAAAGAGATAGGCAAGTGTTAAGGACGAGCTAGTTATCATTTCCTGCAAAGCAAAGACTCGTCCCTGCACATTAGGTGCTATTTTGCTCAGTAATAAAGCTTGACTACAGCCAGCAATCAAAGGAAAACACAACAAACCTCCAAAAATTGCTATTGTGATCAATGTTACGGAGGGACGCAAACCAGCCAAAAATATGCAACCTCCTAGTAATATTCCAAATCCTAAAATGCAGTACACACGCCTCTTTGGTCCTCCCCATGCGCCCATGACAAGACTACCTACTAACGTTCCGATACCACCGATGGAGAGTATAGAACCAGCTGTTGCGGAGGAAACAAACGTTAGAAGCATAGGTATCAGAAGTATGCTGATGCTTCCTATAATAAAGTTGCTGGCAGCAAAATACAGTAATAGCCCCAATAGACCGGGATATGCGCTGATGTAATTCCAGCTATAGATCACATCACTTTTTAGCGAGCCTATCCCTTGATAAGCTCCGATAGTATTTGTGGTTGTAATTTTGCGTTTGGGAAACCTAACAATTAAGAGTGTACCAAGAGAAAAGAAATAAGTTACGAAATCAATTAAGAGTATGCCCTGCATGTGAATTGTCAAAATCAGTATTCCTGCCAGTGCTGGGATGAAAAGTTCTGTTAATGACTCCCCGATTTGTACTATGCCACTGGCACGGCCAAGGTGCTTCTTAGAGACAAATAAAGTAATAGTAGTGTTAGAGGCTAGGTTATGAAATACGTTGCAAACTGAAATGACAGATACGGCAACACATATATACCAAACCTGGAGGTGACCACTGAAGAACAGCAGTGCAATAAACAGAGTAGCCACAGCAGCACCACTATCACTCAGAATCATTATCCTACGTTGATCCCAGCGATCCACAAATGCCCCGGCAACAGGTGATACCAAGATAGGAGGCACTATACTAAATAAAGCAATGAGGGCATACTGAGTAACCGAACCAGTTTGTTGATAAACCCATAAATCAATGGCAAAGGTGGTAAGTCCTGAACCAACGAGCGAGACAAATTGTCCCAACCAGATAATCATGAATCCCTGTAATCTACGTAGTTCAAGAGTTGCAGCATATTTGGTCATTCCTATTCCTTCCTCCTACATAGAGTGAATAAAAAACAATTCCTAACAGTGGTCAAATGTCTACTCTTAATCCAATATGCTTGGTGTTAGAGCCAAAAAACTTAAAGAGCGTAGGTTGGGTTAAGGAAAGTAGGAGCAGCTTTCCCCTAAGGTAACCCAACATTTCCGGGAGTTTGTTCGGTTTCGTTCCTTAATTCAACTTACGATTCTCCTTGCCAACTGTTTGCTTTGAAATAAGGCTTATCCAAACGCAATCATCGGAGAAGGGGCACTTAAGTAACCGCTACGAATGAAGTATGAAAAGTAAGTACTAAGCAGCTCAGCATTGACTGTTGAACAAATAATTGAAGTGCCTGCAAGCCCATTCAGCGTGTTTTGGCAGCCGAACTGTGGCTGTTTTGTTTGGTCAGGCATTTGCTCTTCAGATATCGTTCCATCAAAAAGATCGACAAGAGGATATAAAGCATTTTCTGAAGAACAGTTAGTAACATTGATTAGCTCTGCTCTCCACTTTTCATATGAAATTTGCTCAAGTTGATAGCCAAAAGATTTCATCCACTCAATAAGTTTGCTGAAATGAATGGAGTGGGGATTAACTATGTGAAAAGCCTTCGTCAGTGATTCTGGCTGCCTCGATAAATGGACAATCGCTTTGCTAACATAGTCTACAGGAGTTAAACTCAGCATTATGTCTATGTCTGGAATACTTCCGAGTTGGATGCAGCCTTTTATGGTCATCCAGATGAAGTCTTTTGTTTGACAAGCGCCTGTTTGGCTATGCCCTGATATACTTCCAGGTCTATAAATACATACAGGAAGACCTCTGGAACGCGCAATCATGACTAACTTTTCAGCAACCCATTTACTTTGACCGTAGCCGTCAAGACCTTCACTGCGTTCGAGGTTGTCTTGTTCTAGGATTACCTGCTCCTGAGAATAACTATTTGAAGAAAAAACAGAGAGACTGGAAATCAAATGCACAGGTTTCACCTTAATTTGAGTCGCTAATCTAAGGACTTCTTGTGTTCCTAAAACATTAGTTGCTTTGAGTGCAGAGTACGGGGAAATAGCATTAACTAACGCGCCATTGTGATAGATAATATCGATTTTACTTGCCATCATTTGAAACTGCTCAAAGGAAAGACCCAAAAGTGGCTGAGACAAATCTCCTACAATGGAGATGATTCTGGAACTAAAATGTTCATTCCATAGCAAATAAGATTTTAGGTTGTTTTCAATTTTCTTCTTAGCTTCTTTAACATTGGAAGAACGTACTAGGCAATAGATGTCTGCCTGAGTTTGCTCAAGGAGTTCATGAAGTAAAAAAGCTCCTAAAAAGCCCGTTGCTCCAGTTAACAAGATGCAATTAGGCTCGGTTACATACTCAATAAGTAAGTTTTTGGGACAGATGCTTGGGTCTAAAACAGCCTCGGCGTTTAAATCTGTGGCGGCATATACGCCAATTGCGTCGAAAGTATCTGCTTTACCCATAAGGTTGATGGCTTGACACATACCTGCCACGGTAGGCGTTTCAAACAAACTGCGTAGGGGCAAGTCTATACTGAAAGCTTCGTGTAAGCGAAAAATAACCTGAGTGGCAAGTAAGGAATGTCCTCCCAATTCAAAGAAGTTGTCGTGAATGCTTAGTCGTTGCAACCCAAGAACTTCTGACCAGATGGCGGCTACTATCTCTTCAGTTGCAGTGCGTGGTGTAACAAAGCCAGTTTCTATACTTCTGTGAGAGGTATCCGGTGCTGGTAAACTGCGGCGGTCTACTTTGCCGTTGGCGGTCAGGGGTAAGGTATCCAAGAATACGAAAGCCCCAGGAATCATGTACTCTGGCAATTTCTCTTTGAGGAATTGTCGCAGTTGGGTAATGGTCGGTGTTTGTTCTGGATGGGTGACTAAGTAGGCGACTAAGCGTTTATTGCCGGGAATATCTTCACGGGCAATTACCACAGTCTGCAATACTGCTTCATGTTGGTTCAGTACTGTCTCGATTTCTCCCAACTCGATGCGGAAACCACGAATTTTTACTTGGTTATCAATCCGTCCTATGTATTCAATATTGCCATCTGGCAGATAACGAGCTAGGTCTCCAGTTTTGTACAGCCTTGTTGCCTCTGGGTCATTGCTAAAGGGGTTGGCGATGAATTTCTCTTGTGTCAACTCTTCACGGTTGAGATATTCCCGCGCCAAACTCTTGCCACCAATATGCAATTCTCCAGGTACACCGATGGGTAAAAGTTGCAAATGGGAATTCAAAATATAAACTTGAATATTACTAATTGGACGACCAATGTGAGGTAAAGTATTTTGCTGTTGAGCAGCCATTACCATAGCCGAAGTCGTCACCACAGTATTCTCAGTCGGCCCATAATTATTCACCAACTTAAACGGAATCGTCGCCGAAGGATAATCATGCAGTCTATCCCCACCAGTGAGGATGATTCGCAAAGCACAATCATGATTCCATCCCAGAGATAACAAACCCTCTGTTAACGGTGTCGGGACAAAACTGACAGTTATTTGCTGCCCAATCAACCAATCTTGCAAACCGTGGAGTGAACCTAGAATATCCGATGGTACTAAATAAATACTCGCTCCTGCACTCAGATAAGGCCATAATTCCCACACCGAAGCATCAAAAGCTGTGCCTCCTAGCTGGGTAGCACGGTCTTGGCAGGTAATTGCAAAAGTCCGTTGATGCCAAAACACTAAATTCAGTAAACTCTGATGCGGGATTAATACACCTTTAGGCTGACCTGTAGAACCAGAAGTGTAAATCACATAAGCTAAATTAGCTGCTTGCACGCCACTAATAGGATTGTCTACATTCAACTCATGAATAAAGTTCCACTCAGTATCCAAACAAACAAGTTGTACTTGATGCTTTTGTAATTTCTCGACTAGTCGCTGTTGCGTCAGTACTACCTGAACCTGAGTGTCTGTGAGCATGAAGCTTAAGCGTTCTTGAGGATAATCCGGGTCAAGAGGCACATAAGCCCCACCCGCCTTGAGTATCCCCAACAGTCCTACTAGCATTTCCAAGGAGCGTTCCACACAAATACCCACCAGCACTTCCGGTCTGATACCCAAAGAACGCAGGTAATGAGCCAGTTGATTGGCACGGTTATTCAACTGTCGGTAAGTTAGTTGCTGGTCTGCAAACACCACTGCCACTGCATCTGGTGTACGCTCCACTTGCGACTCGAATAGCTCATGGATGCACTGATGTTGGGGATATTCTGTGTGCGTGTCATTCCATTCAAACAGTAATTGCTGGCGTTCAGGTGCCGTCAGCATTGGTAATTCCCCAATTCGCTGTTCTGGGTGAGCGACAATCCCTTCCAGTAAGGTCTGGAAATGCCCCATCATTCTGGTAATCGTTGCCGCATCAAACAGGTCACTGTTATATTCCCATGAACCTACCAATCCACCAGCCGTTTCCTGCATAGATAAAATCAAATCAAACGCCGCTGTGGAATTTTCTGTAGCCCAGGGACTCAGAGTTAAACCTGGAAGTTCCATCTCTGACAATGGCGTATTGTCCAGTTCAAACATCACCTGAAACAGAGGTGTATGACTTAAGTTGCGTTCTGGCTGTAATGCTTCGACTACAAGTTCAAAAGGCAAGTCTTGATGAGCATAAGCCGCCAAGGTCATTTCCCGGACTCTGGTAAGTAACTCCCCAAAACTGGGATTACCTGAG
>NZ_JADEXR010000027.1 GCF_015206995.1 aff. Roholtiella sp. LEGE 12411
GCAAGAATTTGATTGATGGTATAAAACTCAAGTTCATAGTCTCTTTCTGCCATTCTGATTAACCGCAGAATTTCCCGTAATCGTTTACCTCCTAGTTGCGATCGCAGGTCTTCATCTACTCCATTATTAATCTCATAAATTGCTTCAATAAACCAAGGAATTTTCTGAAATCCATGAGATTCTATAACTTTTGTATCAGCATTATTACGAACTGTGGGAATTATAAATTGATGTACACCTTTTTGATGTCCCATCTCCAGATATTCAGTAATTTTTGATGCAGTTGGTACAGGAGTTGATGTGTTGTAGAAAAATCCTTCTAAGACGAGAGTGGGGGAATTGTCAAGGTTGGGGGTCTCAACTCCAAAACGTCGAACCCAATGCATAATATGGTTTAGCTGGATGATTGGCTCTTGAATACTATAGAGTTCAAGGAAAAGTTTCTGGAAGATATTTCTTGCTTCAGGGGTTTCAACAAGTGGGCCAAAGTTCATTGTGTAATACCGCGTTTCAATTTTAGATGGGGAATTGTAGAGACGCAACTGCTACCTTTAAAAAGGCAGAAAATAATCCAAAAATGGATTATTAATTACATCTCTATAAGGCATTTTAAACTTCCTAAAGCCAAAACTTTAAACAGGCAGTCCTTCAATGACGCTAAATCCAGAAGAAGTTGGAATAATATTTGTTAGTTGGAAGCCACTTGCATTGAACAGTTGTTGATATTCTAGTGCGGTACGCTCACAGCCACCTGCTACTACTAACATTACCAGATCATTAATCTTAGCAACAGAGGGTTTGTTGCCATCTGGTAAAACACGCTCGATTAGTAGCAGTTTGCCATTTTTAGCGATCGCCTGATGGCAATTTTTGAGGATTGTACGGGAGCGTTCATCATCCCAGTCGTGAATTACGCTCTTGAGAAGATAGGCATCTCCTCCTTTTGGCACTTCTGACTCAAAGAAATTACCAGTGACAACTTCGCAGCGTTCTGCAACACCTTCTGCCTCTAGAAGGCGTTGTGCTCCCTCAATTGCGAACGGCAACTCAAACAAGATCCCTGTCATGTGTGGATTGGCTTTCAAAATTGACGCAATTAGTAAGCCGTGCCCTCCACCCACATCCACGATGCGATTGATACCAGAGAAGTCGTAGGCATGGACAACGGCAGTATGGACTTGGGTTGTCAATTGAGTCATAGCTTGGTTGAAAGTCTCGCCGGCTTCAGGGTTTTGAGAAAGGTACTCAAAATGTCCCATTTTATACATATTGTCAAAGGCTGTTTTGCCTGTCATGACGCTGTAATGAAGGTCAGCACAGGCGCGATAAGGCTCTTCACCAAACAATATTGCCGCTGTGCGTAATGAACTTGGAGCATCTGACCGGAGGAGTTCTCCCATAGCCGTTAAGGTGAATTGGTTGTCGGCAATTTCATTGAATATTCCTACACTGACGAGGACGCGCATCAGCCGATAAAGAGAACGGGGGTGTGCTCCAGTAGACTGCGCTAGTTCATCACAGTTTTTCGCGCCGTCTTTAAGCAAGTCAGCAATGCCAAGCTTGGCTGCAACATAAATCGATTGCGAAGCAAAATATCCAGTTATTAACTGACGTAGTACGACAGGAGTTGATTCTTGTTCAGAAATTGTTTGATTTTGGATTTGTAACATCTATTTTTATCCGTATTTAAGGTTAGTTGAATTTTGTTCAGCTAAGTAGTTGGAAAAAATTAATTACACAAAAATTTGGACTGAAATCCTTTGTTAGCAAAGGATTCGTAAATAAATAATATGTAATTAATTCTGTCCAGATACTGATATTTCCTCAAAGGAAATTTGGGGCTATGATGTGAAAGGCTTTATCTGGCAAATTCAAGTAAATTGGCAGATATTTTTGGTAACTCAACATCCCTAGAACGCATCAATTTATGAATAATGCTTTCTATCTCTGGGTTGTCAATTCTTGGTTCAATTTCCTTAATTTTGAGTAATTCATCGACAATTTGCCTTTGTTGCTTTTCGATTTCTAAAGCTTCCACATAAGGAATGGGGGTAAAGGCAATCAATGAATATAATGGGATATATCTTGTAGGATATAAGCGGTTAATTTTTCTTTCTAATTTCTTCCGCAGTTGAAATTCATGACTTCCTACTAAATCCCGAATTTCAACGAAATGTTGTTCGGATAACATTCCCATCACATCTGCATTTGGTCGGCGTTGCTGTTCGTATTCACGAAAAGTTGCTATCCAATTTCCCCTATATTTCCCTACACATTGGTCGAAGATAGCGCAATCTTCAAAACCTGAATTTGCACCTTGTCCGTATGAAGGCCACATAGCATGAGCAGCATCACCAATTAATGCAATTTTATCTTGAAATGTCCAATGGGAGCAGCAAACAGTCACCATTGGAATAACAGGATTGGTAAAATAATCTTGCACAAGTTCTGGCATTTCTTGCATGGCATCAGGAAACATAGTTGCAAACAAATGTTGCAAATCTTGTTTATTTTTAATGGAGTCAAAGGAAGATTCACCCTCGAAAGGTAGGTGCAGAGTACAGGTAATACTCCCATCAACATTAGGAAAGGATATCAGCATATATTGACCTCTAGGCCAAATATGTAATACGTTTTTTTCGAGTGTCCATGCTCCTTGAGCAGATGCAGGAATCAGCAATTCCTTATTAGCGTGTGCTGCATAATGCTGTGAGTAGTCGAAGCGAGACCTTTGTTGCAATCTTTGGCGTACTGCTGAATATGCACCATCTGCTCCGATGATCCGATTAGCCTGGCGATGCAATATATTCCCCGTTACAGAATTTTTGAAGGTGATTGTTGTTGATGACAAATCAAGCCCTATACATTCTTCATTAAAGTGAAAATTGATTGGAAAATTCTTTTGGGCATAATCTAATAATACCCGATTAAGTTCATTACGTGAAACTGAATATAAAGCTTCTTGATTATTGCCGTAAGGCTGATATTCCAGTTGTTGATTTTCTTGATGAATCAACCTGCCATATACTGGCACAGATATATTACGAACAATATGACCGACACCAGCGCCATCAAGAGCTTTTAACCCTCTATCACACAATGTTATATTAATAGATCTGCCACGTTTTGGAGTGACCTTTCGTAGGTCACAGTTTCGCTCAAAAACTTCAACTGTATAACCCCTTTTGGCTAGATAAATTGCTAATAAAGAACCAATTAATCCAGCACCAACAATGGTAATATCCTTCATGTTGCTAGTCCTGATTTTTTAATTTTTCCGGAACTCAGAGGTGGTAAGATAATCCATAAATTTTAATAATTTGAACTTACCTCTTCTAGTGCCAAAACTCAGTAAGGAAAATAAGATAAGTTATTTTTCATTTACGCGCTTTTAGCTTGCGCGTAAGTGTTAAATTTCTGTTCAGCAAGATATTCCGACTGCTCTTGAGACTTGATAACATACGTTAAGTAATCATACTGGGATGGCAACGTAACACTCAAGTATTCGGCTCTCTCTTTAATTGCATTGAATACAGACAAGGCATTTTGGTCATTGATTAAATCCAGAATTGGTAGATTGCTGTTAGGCATATAATTTAAACCTAGCAACATCACAGAATAAGAGTAAGACTCGAAACCATGATAATTCTGATTGATGTTTTTGTTGTTTGGCAGTCTACTCTTCCATAGTCTCAACTTTTCATGCAGTTCTTCTGGGACTACAATATCTTGCTTGCTAGCTTTCCAAAATGGTGTATCACATCGATCACTAGCACAGTAATGAAGTGTCAAAAATTCCCGCACACCATCTATGCAATTAGCAACAGCTTTGTTATAGCTGCGGATCAAATCTTCGTTGAAAGATTTGTCTGGGAAGTGGCTGACTAATTCCTCAATTCCATGTTGAATAAAGAAGATACCGGTAGATTCTAGAGGTTCAACAAAACCACTAGAAAGTCCAATTGCTACGCAGTTTTTCACCCATGAATTTCGGTTACGTCCAATCCTCATTTTGATGTGAGTGGCTTTGCGATCGTCAGAAGCTGCTCCTAGGTGCTGGCGAAATTCCTGCTCTGCTTCCTCTGGAGAAATAAAGGCGCTGGAGTAAACATACCCCGTGCCGACTCTGCCGTAAAGAGGTATATTCCAAACCCAGCCAGAGCTCAGTGCAGTTGCCGTTGTGTAAGGGTTGATGCCATCTTTCTTGATATCGGTGGGTATTTGCATAGCGATCGCACTATCACAGAGCAACGACTCTGAAAAAGAAATGAATGGCTCACCCAGAGCTTTGTTAATCAATAGTCCACGAAAACCAGTACAGTCTACAAACAAGTCTCCACTGATAGTGGAATGTTTTTCGGTATGGATGCAATCTATGCTTCCTTTTTCTGTTATATCTACTTTTACTACATCATCAACAATCTGCTTTACACCTCTCTGCATTGCATAATCTTTCAAGAATCTGGCAAGCAGGTTAGCATCAAAGTGATAGGCGTATGGATACTGAACCTTTAAGTTAGCCAGGATATTTTTTTCACCGTTATTATCTTCGGAAAAAATATCTTTGACTTTATCATCAAAGACTTTCCCGTTCACATATTTTGGTGATTTTTTGTTGTCACATAGCATTGGGATTAAAAAGCAAGAATAATCGAATGCCTCCCGGTCTTTTTTCATTTTTAACCACCATTCGGAGACATCAAACCCATCTACACTGTCATATCTCTGGAAAGGATGATAAAAATGTCGTCCCGCTGCATTCCAATTCACAAACTTGATTGCCATTTTATATGTGGCATTACATTTTTGCATCCATTCCCGCTCTTGCAAACCAAGGAAATCGAAGAATACTTTGATAGTGCTAAATGTCGCTTCGCCGACTCCAATTGTTGTGACGTTAGATGACTCAATTAGCGTAATCTGAACATTTTTACTGAGAGCTTTGCCGAGATACGCTGCTGTCATCCAGCCTGCTGTACCACCACCAACGATAACGATATTCTGTACATTATGTGACATGGTAAAAATTCCTCCAAAAGGTTTTTATGGTTGATTTTAAAGTTCGATAAATATTGCAGACATACAATAAAAGTTGCTTGCATCTACACTTATTTCTTGATTTTTTTGTTTGATTACTTCTCTTACTACCTACAAGTCTCGTGGTGCTTTTTACGGAATCGCTCTTGACTTTTGTAGATAATATGTAAATTTTAATTATTTAATAAACGATTTTTTTTAATATGCCAAGAATTCTTTCATTCTCTTCGCGCACAGAAATTGAAATTCTGAGAGAGTTTTTGATCTGAAAAGAGGTATCAGAGACGAGTGCATTTGCTTTGACAAGACTTTCATATACTATGCTTGAGTTAAAAAACTCAACCAGAATGAAATTTGTTTGGCTGGGATAAACTCGCTTGACAATAGATATCTGCTCAAGTTCTAAATATAGGCGTTCACGTTCTGACTTAATTCTCTTGACATTGCTTTGAACCAGATCAAGATTATCAAGTACATCAGCGACAGCCTTTTGTGCAGGTAAAGTAAAAGAAAAAGGATCGAGCAGCAATCTCAAAGTATATAAAATTGAGGGTTCTCCGATTACAACACCAATTCTTAAACCTGCAAGTCCCCAAGCTTTAGAGAATGTACGCAACACTACAAGATTGGGATATTCTGTGATGAGTTTAATACTTGAGTCTTGTTCAGAAAAGTCTATGTATGCTTCATCAACAATCACCAGTCCAGAGGATTGTTTTAGTACATCAATCAGCTGCTCTTGACTGAGAATGGAACTAACAGGATTATTAGGATTACAAATAAACGTTAATTTTGCTTTTGCAGCAGCTATAGCATCCGTATTCAGAGCATTCAAGTAATCACCAATCAAGGGAACATCAACAACTTCAATATCATATCCTAGTGCATAATTTCTATATGCTGGAAACGTTGGATTCTGAATGCATATCTGGTCTATTAGAGGTTCACAAAAAGCTCTAGTTAGCAAATCAATGGCAACGATAGAGCCAGGAGTAAACAAGATATTCTCGGCAGAAAAAGATACTTTTCCATGCTGTATTTTGAGTTCCTCTATCAAATATTTTGCATATTTTGCCTGAACTTCAATCGGATTGGGACATGGATAAATTCCATATTCACTAGCATAAGGATTGGTATTGATGCGTTCTGTTGTCGCCTTTCGATACCGTGCTATTGGTTCAGGTAGGGTGAGTTTTTTCAGGCTGCGCCTCGCCAGAGGATGCAGCGTTGTACTTGCAGAAATTTTCATTTTAGTAACTCTCTACGAGTTCGGCGATTCTTGCACACATCACATTCAGCATGTCCCACCCTTCTTGTTGAATCTGTATCAGCCTGTCGTAGCTTCTCTGCTCAAGGTTCGTAAGTAATTCCAGCCCCATTACCTGATGTTCATCGTCTGCTTCATCATGAACAGCAAAGTATTTTGTCTGTTCAAAGGATGACATGTTAAGATTAGCAACCTTACTGAAAACACTCGATCCTACTTCCAGTACAAGGTGTACCAGTACAGTTTTTTCTGTGCTGTCTAGGGTTAGCATTTTCCAGGCAAACCAGTTAGAAGTTGCCTCTAATATAGGATCCCATATAACCTTTAGCGCATCTCCTCTCTCGGCTGCCAGATTGTTGTTATGTCCGTATTCTTCATCTAAATGTTTGTTGAACAAAAGAGCAAACTCCCGTTCTTCTGTGAAAGCAGATCTAGCAAAAAGGATTTTTTGGAAAAAATTTGACCATACCTGAACACAATCAAAAAATCTATTTCTCAGGCGTTCATCTGCAAGCCGTCCACTTGTAACCAACGCAAACATTGGATTTTGCTTATGGTCTTCACTAAACTGCTTGTTCCTTTGCAATAGTTTTGTGAAACCGGGATTGTACTCTTTTTTATGTAGTCTTCCATCAGCGAATTCTACCTGTGCTTCATTAGGATTTTCGTATAATCCTCTACCTTCAAATTGAACAGAAAGCGCCCAAAAACCCTCATTTCCAGCACCTACAAAACCGTGTAGAGATCCGTTAGGGATGATCACAACATCACCGTCAGAAAATTCAGCATCAATCTCTCCCTGTATGCGTCCATGTCCATCACACATGATAATCATTGTTTTAATTGGATGGACATGACATGCAAGTTTTTCTAAAGGTTTAAGATGCACCCAAGCAAGAGAAACTCTACCTTCATTTGGCAGGAAGTCTAATAAATCTGAGTGTTTTCTAAAATCTTTGAGTATGCCAAGATTCTGCTCTATATTATCAATCAATACATGAGTGAGACTAGGTATTTCATCTCGACGAATGATTTTTATCTTTTCCCTTTGCTCTATTGGATAATTATTTTTTGTCATGCTTTTACTTGTTTCCATGCTATTAGCCATTTACTTATATTCTAGTAGAGCCAAGTACAAGGCTTTCATCTTTCCTTCGTGACATTCAATAGTCTTATCAGCTGATTTTTAGATATTTATGCAAATTTTAGAAAAATCATTGTCTTGTTTGCACTTTCATGTTCCATGTTGACAGTTCGCTAGTAGGTATTGAGCCGAAACACGTGTAAAAACCTGCAAAATTGGATAGAAACCGTTGCTATATATGCAAACGCACGTAAAACCTGAAACCAATGCTGCGTGAGGATATTGATCAAAAAGTCGCTTTAATCATGAAACGCTCAAACCCCTGCTGTTAAAGGATTATTGTACTTTAGATGCGTTCGCCCTGATAAAGCTACTAATTATTCACTCATTGAAAATCATCTCTATACATCTTTTTAAGACTTTCAATTAAAGTCTGTCCCACAAAATCTCCGTACAAAAGATCTTTTGATGTTAGCAAAACTTCGTCTTTGGTAAAACAAATAAATCCTTCTAACTCAAGCGATTTAAGAGTTGCAGAGCAACTTTTTCCACCCGTATTTGCACTCCTGACATAGGTTTGCCAACAGTTTTGGTACTAAAACTTGTGGAGCTTGTTACTTGCTTGAGCACCATCATATCTGCGAAGCCTTGATGATATTAGAGATGATATTAAATGCTTGGTCGCTGTTTGTTAACTAGATAGTAACTTACTATTCACTAATAATTTTAAAAATAATTAGCAAATATCATTCGATTCTCCGATATAACAAAGATACAACTACTTATAGAGCTTTATGCATTTATCTCATCAAAGATAGTTGACAAAAAATTAATTATATGTAAATTTATTAAAAATACTTCGCAGATCTTCATTCCTTCCGCTTTAATGGGGCTACTATGCCATAAATTTCAGGCGGTAAATGGAGGTATATGTTACGTTAGCTACTTTTTCCCGATGTTGGTGGCATAATCCATTCACAATCAAAAGTTTTATTTAATAATTGCCTTAAACTAATTACCTTAATAGTTGCATTGTGAATTTCACCCGTTCTACTTTGGATATTAACAACTTCATAACCAATATCTTTTAATTCATCTGTTAAAGATACATAGCCAAAATAGTCATAAACATCCTCAATTTGTTCTTCATTCTCTGGGATAAACATATCCCAACAAACTATAAAATTCGTTACAATAAAAGGATGGTTATATTGATCAATAGGAGAAAAATTATATTTATATTCTAAGCCTCTTTGAACTATGTCTTTTAAGCTATTTTCTTCTAAAGGAACTGCTATACTGTCAAGCCCAACACCAGAAAAAGTTAGTGGACGTACCCATAAGTTTGCATAAGGTGAATCAACAGTCACTAAATGAGAAAACATTGTATATAATGCCCCTACCCAATGTTCTTCACCAATTTCTGGTTGTATAATCCATTTATCTTTTAGTTGTTCTATATTTTTGACCTTAAATCTATTCCTATTTTGAACACCTTTTTTTAATACTCCTAATTTTTTGGTATATGCTTCCAACTTTTCTTCTTGATTTTCTTTATTTAATCTTTCAATCAGTTCACGAAAAACAGGAAGTTGTCTTTTAGCTTCATCAAAAAATTTTTTAATATTATCCAGAAATATCGAATCTTTTAAAATTTGTCTGGAAGCATCCGTAATAGCATTTCTATTTGTAACAACATCAAAACTACCATTAATAATTAGAATATAGTGTGATTGAGCTTTAGCTTCATCTAGTAAACAGTATTCTTTTAATGAACTATTTTCAAAAATTTCATTATAAGGGCAAATTCTAACACCTTCACATGAGATAAATACCCCTCTTTGATCTGCTAATCTGATGCCTGAGCGTTTTTGACCTTTTCTACTTAATTCTTCATATTTATTTAATGCTCTGCGATGCCCATCTATTGCTAAAACTATACAAAATGTTGTTTCTTCGTGTAAAAAGGTAGAACAATAACGGGCTGAAAAATTACCATTATTAAGTGATGATATTTGAGAAGGAGTTTTGATTTTAATTTCTTCAGTTTGATCTGGTTTATCTAAATAAGGATATCCTGCTTTTATTTTTTGTAAACTATATACACTCTTTTTTTTAGACCATAGGAATAAGTTACATTGATCGTTATATCCTAGAGTTTGAGTAAAAGAAATTGACCTCCTCTCAGGAAATCCTGTATTAGCAGGTCTAAGTATTCTCATGTCACCATGTCTTGTATTAAAGCGTATATAATGCTTTAAATATGACCATATTTGTGAGCCATAGTCGTCAGAAGAATAATATGCTGAAAAATTATCAACCTCTAATTCTTCAACAATAATCATCGTACCTTGAGCATTAAATTTGGATTTAAAGAAATCTTTATTTAATTGGTCAATTACATTTCTGGTTTGATTTTTTGGTCTTTTAAAAAGTTCATTTATAATTTCCCAAGGTTGATCGTGATATTGAGAAGAAATATTAAATTTTTCATTAAGATTATTTTTAGGATTATCTATGGATTTATATCTCCACCAGAGTTCACCTTGGCATCTAGTAATAACAGTTATTTTTTTAGAAGCAAAACAAAGTTTGGAGCCTTGACATTTA
Source organism: aff. Roholtiella sp. LEGE 12411 (assembly GCF_015206995.1). Lineage (GTDB taxonomy): Bacteria > Cyanobacteriota > Cyanobacteriia > Cyanobacteriales > Nostocaceae > Komarekiella. The sequence continues at coordinate 9,999 of NZ_JADEXR010000027.1, forward strand.
TAACCGATATATTCTCCTTGAACTTTTGTTGATTTTCCAATAGAAAAAAAGGCAACATAAGGAGTAATTCCGTTAATTTCTTGGCTTTCATCTAAACCAATACCATCATCAAAATATATAAACCCTTTTTCCTGCAAAAGTGGATATATTTCAATATTATTAGCCCTGGCATCATAAGAATTAGATATTAATTCCCGAATAACTTCACATGGATCTTTACGATTAACAGAGAGTTCAGAAAGAATATGACTATAAGAAATAACAGGATATTTTGGGTTGTCCATATTTAGTTTTTACGAATAAGCTAGCCTAAGTTCTAATTTTGATTTATAAGTAAGAGGAATTTAGTTTTTCATAATTTTTACTCAAATATTGATTATCTAATACAAAATTCTGAAAAACAAGTCTTCACTAAAATGCCATTAGCGATGAGCGGCCGAGTCACAATGTTGGGAATCTCTCGATGGACAGGCGTTGGTGGTAGTTATCGGACGATGCGGTGACTAATGCTGCTAATCTAGCATTCTTTATGGTTAATTTATCTCATCATCTTCTCGCTGATTTCCGCATCCTTAATCCTGACTCCGGCATTATTGACCTTAAGGCTCATTATCGTGGCTTTCGATATGTCCATGAAGTCTTAAAAATGCTTCCAGAAATTCCTGAGCCTATTTTATTAAACCAGATTTTTGCCAAGCTTACTGCTTTAGGACGTATTCATAACGTTTCTAAAGGTGTTGAACCCTCGTGAATTGGCAAAGGTATTGACTAATATAGTCATTTTTTTGATTGAGGCAATAAAAATCGAGGAATTGCCGTAACCTGTTCTTTAACATAAAGTGCAAAGACTCTCAAATTATGGCAGATACCATTGGGTTCACGACAAGCAACCGCATCTGGCATACCCATAAAAAAAATTGCACAGTAAAAGATTACTAAGGAAGTCCAAAGTAAATAAAAAAAAGTGTTTCTGTTGGATGCACGGTGCAAGTTACCAAAAGTCCAATTTAACCATTTCTGCCATTGCTCCCGGCGAACTTCATCAGAACGCTTTGCAAGAGCGATCGCTTTGACACGCTCTTGCAATAATCGCCTATCTTCTGTGACAATAACAGCTATACGTTGATGAATGCATTCATCAATTAGCCAGGCAAACTCTTCAGGTTGGGGCTGCTGCTCAATACTAGAGCCAGCGGCCCCCACAAGTTTCCCGATCTAATCAAAGCGTTACTAGAAACAAGCCTAATTTCTGCTTCCAGTTCACCAGACTCAACGTACTGACGTAGCCGTTGAGATGTCATGCGCCAGAATAATGCCTTAATTTCCTGCAACTGCTCAATTGCTAATTGAGGCAGCATTGCTCTTATTTGTTCTATTTGGATCAAAGACGCTTGGTTGAGTAAACTATTAATTTCTTCAACCAAAATTTTGTTTTCATCTAGATCGTCAGTTTTAGACATACTTAATTCCCCGGTAAAATTTTTTGCTTGGGGTCGCCAACAGGTGTTAAAGTTAGCGATCGCTCGTTCACCACTATGTCAGCAGCTGCTCTAATTTCTACTTCCATTTGCCCAGAATCGACATACTCGCGTAATTTTAATGCCGTGCTTCGCCAAAATTTCGCCTTGATTTCTCGCAGTTGAGCTAGGCTCATTTTTGGCAATACCTGCCTAATTTGTTCAGCCTGAACGCTCGAAAGCTGTGCGATCGCCAAATCCATCATTTGCTCAACTTCTGCTAGCAAAACATCTCCTTGTTCATCACTATCTGCTGTATCAACTCCAAACTCTGCTGCTATTTCCTCGTAAGACTTGCCTTGCTGCTTTAGAGTACATGCTGCGATAAAGCGATCGCACTCTTGTTGAGTGTATTCATCTTGGGTAGGAAGACCACAAGCACTAATAATTTTGAGGGTTTCAGGGAGTGAAATTTTAGCTGTCTCACTAGCCATTGATTGCAGATCAATAATGTTCAACAACTTCGTATCAGATTTCTTTGTTTTACCAGTCTTTCTAGATTTAGCTTGTGCTTGGGAGTCGGCAAGTGATTCGTCTAATACGGACAAATTACTTCTATAGCTGAAATGTTGGGCTAGTTCTTCGGAGGATTTTCCTTGCTCAATTAAAGATCGGCACTCATGAAAAATATGGCATTCGTCATCTGTATATTCAGACTTTTCCGATAAGTAGCAAGATGAAAGAGTTCTTTGAATTTCTTCAGCAGAAAGAGTTGCAAAAATGTCTTGGCTTGAAATCATGAGATTTTCTTATTTTATAGATACTATGTCGCCAAAGGGATGAAAAGCTGGTTGCTCAGGAGGCAAGGTTGATACTGGCGGTTTTGAAGGTGTTTTGTCCTCTTGAGAATCAACAGATGTCGATTCTATACCTACGATTTTACGTAAATACTGCTCTTGTAACTTCCACAGATATGTACCCTGGTTCAGGGATGCAAGTAATTGCTCTATTTTCTCGTTGTAATGAGATAGCGAAAGAGTCAGCCAAAAAGCCTTAAGAGCAAGCAATATCATTTGAGGTTTACTGAAGGGACGGGCCTGGTCATTGTTGAGGAATTCTAAAAGGCGTTCTTCTTCGCTGCCCTTTTTAACCTTCAATCTAATTACAAAAGTTTTGTACTCTGTCATCGCGACACCCCAAAACTAGAAAGAGCATAGACTTGATTCCGCAAGTAATTCGACAACGCATAAACGTCTGTCAGCCGCGCACAAAGTGACTTTGATTTTGTAGGAATGTTGAAAGTAACGCGGACATCTTCTTCTAACTCTGCACCCCAAGAGATATTGGAGTTCGGGAAATTCTGAGAATAGAAAGTTTTAAGTTCATCCCGATAATAGTCAACACACCCACCACCAATAATGTTTTCGTCGCAGTCAGAGGTAATATGTCTGCCGAAAAGTGTGACAACTTGTCTCCAATATTCAGATCTGCAAGCTCGAACAGCCTCAGCTATTAAATCAGCCTCTTCAGACTTGCGAGATGCATTTTTAGATAAAGCTAGATGCTTGAAATTCTTACTTTTGATATCTTTACCGACTGAATGAATAGTTTCAAGCAGTAGCCTTTCTCGTTCTCTGGAATTATACCCAGATATGCGGTTTTGCACCATATCGATCAGGTTCATAAATCCCAATCGTTCAGTATGCCCACTCATTACGCCTTTATCAAACTTCACAATTGATATATCTCTATATCCCCACATTAAAGATACTATCTTTTTCTGATTGAAATTAGACCCAAGCTGCTCACCTCTAATCATTACATGCCCTCCACCTTCAGGAGTGCAGATGAATACTTTCAAATTAACTCTCAAAGGCTTATCACAAAAGGAGAAATTTAATAGAGCTTTTGTGACATCACGCTCAAACCTCTTTCTAGCTTCCCACTCAGCAAAAGGCAGGGGCATCGCTAATACTAAATCAAAAGTGTCTGTTAGAGCTTCCTTTATGGCCATTACTCCAACAGCCGCTAAAACTTTAGCGATCGCCCATTCAGATTTTGGCTCTTTTGGAGCTACACGAGCATTAAAAACATGGTGCGCTAGAAAACCCACAGCATATAAAACCCCTTCGTACTCAACCCAAGATTCATTTTCTGGATCTGGACTGGTAATTCGCCTTGACTTATAAAAATCAGCGGACTCGGAAGAAACTTCTACTACCTCTGGCGACATGATCAATAGTTCTGGTTTGAATGCTGTGACTCGCCAAATTATTTTTGTATCTGACACACCTGGGTCAACAGTCAACATTGGAGGTGAAAAATTCTCATCCATGTTTCTATTATTTTTTGGAGAGAGTAATTATCGTTTAATACGCAAATAGTTTGCTTATGGTATTAGGATACTACATATTTAGTTAACTAATACTATACAAATAGTTTGCTAGTAATGAGAAAATTCAACTTTTTGTATTTAGCCAGAAAATCTTACTGACAAAAGTTCCATAATGGTTCACTAATAGTTTTAAGATAAGTTGCAAGTGATGCATGAATGGTTAAGTGTAATTTGGCGATTTTACCTCGCACAATACGCTTAAATTTTCTGAAATTTTTCTGGTATATTGGAAAAAGAATTTTAATTTTTAATCTGATGTGCTGACAGCAAAAAATGTTTCAGCGAAAACAGCAGTCGAATATTTTTTTCGAGGCGCATCGCAAAAAGGAGCAGCGAGGTGGTCAGGTGAAGCTGCCCAAAAATTAGGTTTGTCCGGCGCGATTAATAATGAAAAGATATTTACCAACATTGCACACGGATTTTCACCAGACGGCAGCAGATTTCTCAATGGGAGAAAATTAAACAACGATAAACGCAGGTCAGCACTGGACTGTACTTTTTCTGCACCAAAGACTATAAGCTTAATGGCGTTGGTTGGTGGAGATTACCGATTAATAGAGGCACACATCAAGGCCGTAAAACAAAGCCTTAATGTAGCAGAGCCAATCTATGCACGAGCAAGAATTAGGAGCGATGGCAAGCAAAAGCCAATCGACACGGGTAATTTGCTAGTCGCAGAGTTTGACCACATTGAAAGCCGGGAACTAGATCCCCAATTACACACCCATTGCCTATTGATGAATATGACAGAGGCTAATGGCAAATGGTACAGCCTTTCAAATAGTCAAGTTTTCAAAAACAAGGCCTTTCTAGGGATGACATACCAGAGTTTCTTAGCAGCAGAGGTAAAAAAACTGGGGTATGAGGTAGAAGCCAAGGAACACGGACAGTTTGATATCAAAGGTTTCAGCGAACAAGAGATAAAAGCGTTTTCCAAACGAAGGCAGAAAATATTAGCACAAGTAGGAGAATCCGCAAGTAGGGCAGAGAGAGACAGGGCTTGGAACACAACGCGTAAACATAAGAAAGATGTCACCCAATCCGAATTAAAAGCTGATTGGCGACAGCAAGCGGCAGCATTAGAAATAATATTCGAGTTACCTGCATACCCAGAATATGAACCAGTTGAAGAGATTGCCAATAACAAAAGTTTGGAATCAGCTTTAGATCAGGCGATCGCTCATTGGTCTGAAAGGAACGTTTCTTTCAAGCATGAAGATTTAGGAAAATTCATCTTGCAAGAGAGACTAGCATCTAACGTTACGGAGATTGACTCGTTAATTAAGCAGCACAAAGATTTGATTGATCTGCCTGGAATGCCTGGGCATTACACGACCTGGAGGGCTGTAGAAACAGAAGTAGCGATCATTGATTTAATGCAGTCGGGACAGGATAAGTTGAATGCGATCGCGAATCCTCAAGTCATTGAAAATCGGCTAGAGCAAATAACCTTGAATGACGGTCAACGCCAAGCAGTGCAGTTGGCAGCAACAACATCTGATCAGTTTGTAGCGTGGCAGGGGGTTGCAGGAGCAGGAAAAACATTTGCAGTCAATCAGCTTAAGGCGATCGCAACTGATGCGGGGTATACAGTCAAGGGTTTTGCACCAAATTCAATAGCGACAAAGGTTTTGGGGCAAGACACGGGAATAAAGACTAGAAATGTCGCATCTCTACTATGCAGTAAATTGCCGCCAGAACCAGAGTTAAACCAGTTATGGATCATAGATGAAGCTGGTTTGCTGTCTGCCTCGGACGCTCATGCATTATTAGAAAGGGCAGTTCAGGAGCAAGCCAGGGTAGTTTTTATTGGCGATACTAAGCAATTTTCATCTGTAGGAGCGGGGAATCCATTTAAGTTGCTACAACAGGAGGGTATCAAAACAGCCCATTTGACAGAATCAAGACGGCAGCAGAACCCAGATTTGAAGCTGGCAGTAGACCTGATTGCAGACAATCGTATTCAATCTGGCTTTAGACACCTGCAAGCAATGGGAAGTATTGTACATGTGTCCCCAGAGGAGAAATTAGAGATAATTGCTAACGAGTACATGGCGGTAAGCCCCGAAGCCCGAAGTCAAACTCTTGTGCTGGCTGGGACAAATAAAGAAAGGTTGGCACTGACCCAAGCAATTCGCTCGAAACTTCATTTAGAAGGGAGTCTAGGGCAAGACACTATCATTACCCAATTAATCAGGAAGGATTTGACGAAGGTGCAGATGGAGAATCTGCACAACTTTGAAATGGGTGAAGTGGTGATGCCGACGCGGGACTACAAACGGCGCGGCCTTGCCAAGGGACAACTGTATACTGTAGTCGGCAAGCAAGACAAAACACTTATACTGCAAGGGGATGAGGGGAACAAGTTTGAGGTTGATACGAAATTTGAGAAAGCAGTTTACAAATCCCAAAAGATTGCGATCGCGGTCGGTGATCTTCTGCGGTGGAGAAAGAATGACAATGACCTGGGGCGCAGCAATGGTGAAGATTTTGTCATTACTGGAATTGATGGTGACACCGCAACTATCAAGTATTTGGAATCAGACGGCCGCGTTGAAACCCTAAATTTAAGAGAAGAGCAAAGCTTAGACTATGCTATTGTCAGCACGATATATAGTTCTCAGGGAAAGACGGCTGGACGGGTATTAGTAGCAGATGACGGCTGGGCAATGACAAAAGAGAGTTTTTATGTTGCGGCTAGTCGCGCAAAGCAGGAACTCAAAATTTATACACATGACCCCGTAGATATGTTGAAGCGGGTCGAAGATTCCAAAACCAAGCAAAATGCTTTGGAAGTACTACGGGAGCAGGTAAAGGAAAAGCAAGCTGCTGAACGTGCAACTAGTGTTGTTGAACAACCAGTGCGAAAAACACAGGCTACTGTGTGTACAACATCAAATGCAATTGCTCCTCCAATTCTATTGAAAGATTTACCAGCAGTCACCTTGCCAGTGGTACCTGCCCCAGTGCTAAAAACTCCTTCTTCAATATCACAGCCAGTTATAAAGCCAGTATTAAAGAAGGAAACATCAATAGAAGTACCTGTAGCCAAGCCAGTTTTAAAGAAGTTAACACCACAGCAAAACCAAACCAAGGAGAAAACCCATGACATCACCCGACAACAACCCAACCGAAATACAACTATTAACCGAGAAGATAGAAGAATTGACAATAAGTCACGAGAAACTGAGCGCAAAAATCGAGCAGTTAGAAACGAGTCAAGCCGAGAACTTGAGCGAGTCCAAAGCCAGTCACTCGAACTTCTTGCAGCAATTAGCCGATACGTTGAACAAGAAGAAATCGAGCAACTTGGAGCCAACATTGAAAGAATTAACCGAAGCTTTACAGATGGTTGGCTTCGAGGTCAAAGAACAGCGAACCTCTCAGCAAGTACTCTCCGACAAAATTCAGCAACTATTGACCGCACAGAAAGTTATGGACATCTTGAGCAACGAGACAGTGAACAACTCCTAAACGCAATCGCTGATTTTTTAGAAACAAGGGCGATCGAATCTACTAACATTGTCAAAGATTTGCAAACCCTAACTGAAAAATTGGGCCATTACCAAGATAAGGACTCGGTTAGGGCGATCGTCCTTGACGTTGCCGCAGGCATCACTGACTTCATTGACCAGTCAGCAGTTGAAGCTGCCTTAGTTAAAGGATTGCCACGAGTAACAGAACAACTCTCTCAATATCAACAACAGTTAGCTAGTGCAAAAACTACATTTAACCAGCTTGAGCAACTGTTGATCAATAAACCAGTACAAAACCAAGCACTAGAAGCCATTGCAGAATATGTTGAGTTACAGTCCGTTGAAACATTTGGGATTGAACTATCCAAGTTTGTAACACAACTCAAGCAGCTACCACAGCCAAAAATCACCTCGAATGATATAGGCGTAGTAGCAAGTCATTCACTACAAGACACTCAACAAAATGCTGACAATCTTCTAAGAGCAATTTCCGAGTATCTTGAACAAGATGCCATTGCAAGCTCCCCTACTGTATCAGTATTAGATAAGTTAATGACACAGTTAAGGCAGAGTCAATCTCATGCTAATAGATTCATTAACCAGTTTGATGTAGCGGTTTCTGCCTCATTACGTCAACTAAACACTTTATTGTTAAAGCAGCAACAGCAGATAGAGAAGCAGTTTGTAGAAGCATTTTCCCAGCACATTGAACAGTCAACTATTCAATCTGAGTCAATTATCCAAGCCTTTGAAATAATCAAGGAAAGCTTGAGTATACCCTCTGATAACACCAGGGTAATTCAGCAAATAGATACGGTCATCTCTTATTACATAGAATTGATAAACAAAGTGAATCAGCTTAGTGATCAAGAATTTCTATTGCTGAAGCAAAATGTAGTAGATTATTTTCAAAAACAACCACTTTATCCACCATTTGCTGACAAACAACTTCTTCAAAATGAGATTGAGCAGATCAATACTCGAATACAAAACCTATGGCAAGAACAAGTAAAGTATGTAAATACCGCCAATCAATTAGAAAAAAAATTATTTTATAAATGGGATCAAAAATACACAAAGACAGTGGCGAAAATAGAACAAACAGCAGGATTTATTGACTCCCTTACTGCTCATAAACAGCAAAAAGAAATTGAACTCAAACAGTGGAATAATCAAGCTCAAATTTACTGCATTTGGGAACAAGAGCCACGTACTGCCCAAATGAGGATTTTTAATCAAGTATTTCAGCTACCTCTAATACAAGAAAGGCTAAGGGATATTCAACAGAAACAAGTTATTAAAGTACAGAGTCAAAAACAACGCCCATCAGTACCGAGGCTTTGAGGGTAGGCAGATTCATGAATTCAAGCAAAGCGGGCGTTTCACCGGAAGAGGCAAAACTTGCCGCGCAGCGGCGAAGTGCGTCTGAGGTGAAACACCCGCAACTCATTCAAAAATAAGCAATGCCTACAGCTTTAAGCAAAATGAGATGGAGAGGGTAGAATGCATAAAATAGTTTTACTTTTCGTCCTTGTTTACCATTCCATAACAAGATCACCAATGGGGCTAATAAAGCTAATAGTTGGTAGGGTTTAAACCCAGGAATAATTAAAACTAGCAAATTTATTGTCAACCATTTTAACCACCATTTAAAACTAGCAGAATTAAACTCAGATAAGATAGTTACAATAATTACTCCGTAGGCTCCGTAGTTAGCATTTACTGACTGAGCTATCAGCGCAAATGTAAACCATATCAAATACTTGTTAGTGAAAAAAGCGGGAGGGTGTAATGCAGCTTGGGCTGACTTTGGAGAGAATTTAACCCCTTGCTTTCCTTTAACGAAGTCAGAAGTCAGAGGCAAGAACAACTTTGGTCTTCCCTCTGACTTCTCGTGAGCGATAGGGAGCAAGGGTCTGAGTTCCCGATCAAATTCGTCCTTCTTACTCCTTTCTTCTTCCTGCTGACTTCCTGGTTCAATTAATTTACCTAGCCTGATAGCCAATAAACTCAGTAGCAACGTAACTAAAATATTTAAACTGTAATTATTAAACAGTAGATAATATATAGGTTGACTTAAAAATCCCCAAACTGTCAGTTTGAGAAAATAAGAGTTAAAATCTTTTGTATACTTCTCTCCCTGACCAAGTAGCCAAGCAAAAAGAGGAAAGCTAAACCTACCTACATACCTAAACATTAATTGGTTGGGAAAGAAGACTACCCCAATATGATCACAGACCATTAACAAAGCAGCTAAAAGCTTAATTTGAAAAGATGTCACGCTCTGGAATATTTTTAAATAAGTGAAAAATGAGCAAAACTTCAAATCAGCACGTAGTTTATTGTCCTATAGAAGATGAGCATGGATGTACTGTTTATGTTCTGGAGTGGTCAGGTAACAGAAACCGTTTTTCTAACCAAGAAATTGCACAGATAGCTGAGAAGAAACACAGACAAAGGCGCGCCCAGAGCTATGGAAATAGTCAAGAAGAAGTGTATATTAAGATTGGTAAACATAGTGTATGGACAACAATCAGAAATGTCCTTTGGTGGATAGGAGCCTATACAATAGCTGTCATTAAATTTCTATTTAAATGGGGCTGGAAAATGTTTTTTTTCTTTTTTGTACTATTTATTTGGCAAATATTGTTCGGGGTATTTTTAACGCGACGTTGGTAAACTAGTTAGATTGATTTTTCAAGATCAGAGATTTCTGTTTTACCTGCTGCTGATTTTGACTCAGTTCTTTTTTAACTTTTTCTGGAAGTTGCATGATAGTCTTTTGGTCTTGCTCTGTAGCAAGAGCAGTAAAATCTCCATCTTTGAATACAGCACCACGACCATAAGCATGAATGGTAAATGATTCGTTATTTCTTTCATAAGAATAAGTCTGTCCTCGAAAAGCTGAAATATTCTCTGATACTTGATAGCCGTACTGAGTAATTAAAGAAGTTCCTGCTTGGATAATTGATGATTTTGAGCTTATGCCTTGTTCAGTTTCTAAGTTCTTACTAGCTTGAAGACTCTGAGTTTGATCTCGAATCAGTCCCAAATCATCACGCAATACTTGACCGTCTTTAATATCCAGAATAGGTTTATCGTCAATCAAGATCCGAACTGAGCCTTTAGTCGTTGAGGGGTTGTCCAAACTTCCTTTCAGTTCATTTACTTGATCAAGTGTCAATAAGTTAACAGTTGGCTTTAGATCGCCCTGTTTATCATAAACTTTTTGCCCTTTAATCTGGATTTCAATGTTTGCAGAAGTAGGCTTATTCAGTAAAGAATCAAGTAATTTACCAGTTAAAACTAGCATCTGTTGATGCTTTTGCAGGATTAAATTTATTAATCTATCAACAATAGCGCTAGTACTCTCATGAATACTATGAGCTTGAGATTCAAAATTAGACATAATTTTAACTCTGCGATCAGATTTTATTTGGCAAGTGCTTAGGGAACGAAATTTTATTCCCTAAGCATCATTCTGGTTAAACTCTTAATGCTTTAGTTGCAGTTGCAACCTGTTTTTCGCTTTGTTTTAAGGATCGTGCTTCCACAGGAACTTGAGCAATCTTATTAAGCTGGTCAGAGGTAACAGGAGAAACGATTTGTCCGTTCTGGACTAACTTCTGCCCATCTTTACTATAGATCCCAGAATGTTGAGCAGACGCGGCAATAATTAAGCTATTACCTTTAAAAACTTTGACTCCTTCACCATTATCTCTACCGAAACGTTCAGCTAAATAGCGAGTACCAGCATTGAGAGTATTTCCTGCTACGTCCGCTAATCTCCTTTCTAAATTATCTTGGATCTTATTTTTTGTATCCCCTAAAAACTGGACAACATTTTGAGGAACTTGCTGCGCTAGTCCTCTTAATTCTTGTAATGCCTCTTTGCTACTTTGCTGCAATCTTCCTAGCCATCTGTCTACTTTGGAATTGAGAGGTTTCTTTTGGCTCATAGCTTCAACCTTCTGCTCTAGCTGATTAATCCTAGTAGTTTGATCGACCAATAGTTGGAAGATAGCATTTTCAAACCTATCTGGGTTTTGCTTGTGTTCAGCAATTAAAGATTTGATATCATTCCAAGGAGTAGTAGATTCACTTTTTACTGAATTTTGGGAAATAGTTTCTTTTGAAGTATCTTGAACTTGATCCAAATTCGACTTTGCTACTGGATTTAAAGTTTCTTCAGTCTTGGCAGTGTTGTCCAACACTTGTGAGCTTTGCTCCGATATAGAAGGCGTATAATCCAAAGATGTAACAGGTTTTTGTTCTGTTTGGTCTTGAGAAACGAATTCTTTTGAAGTATTTTGAACTTGTTCCAAATTTGGCTTTACTACTGAATTTAAAGAATACTGAGTATCTAATTTGGTTCCTCGTAATGCATGGTATACCTTCATACCATCAGACACAATTCTAACTCCATTCTTTAAAGAAGAGGAGCTTTCCAAAGCTTGCTGGAACTTTCTTCCAAGACTATCTCCCAAGCGATCAACTTGAGGAGTTTTATCTCCTACTTGATCGTAAATCTTGTTGCTGCCGAAATAAATCTGGAGCGTAGAATCTTTCTTACTATTAAAGGTTGATTTAATATTTTCAACCCACGAACGTAAAATAGGTTGTGTTTGACTTTTATCTTCAATCATCTAAAGCCTCCTCCATGCTAAGGCTTTCAGCAATTAGAGTGGTCATTTCTTGTTTATTTGGAATAGGGGGTAACTCAATTTCCCCTACCCGATCTAACAAAACTTGACCTCCTGCCTGAATAAATACCCACTGATCATCGACTAGAATTTGGATTACATCTTCTGATTCCATGTTGTCATAATTAACACGAATCCACTTACCATCTTTCCAGTGATAGACCGAATCAGGAGCATTTTCTCCATAATATATTTCGATTTCTTTGGGCTGATAACCTTCGGGTAAAGGAGGATGATTTTTGAAGTCTTCTGCGTTAATAGTTGCGCTTGGATAGTTCATTATTTGTCCTTTTAAAACTTCGCTGCTATTTGTTCTTCAAGTGGATCTGTTGGCAGAGGCAACATTTGCTCTGCCAATTGTTCTCGTTTTTCTAGCTCGTCGTCAGTGGGTGGGACAGATGCATTGTTTTTAATTTTTTGCTGCTTAATCTGTGCCCAAACTTTTCCAGCATTCTTTACAGATTGTATATCTCGTTTGGGAATTTTAATCCGAGTCCGGTAGGGAATCCTAGCAGATTTGCTATTTTTATAGCCAGGATTTAATAATATTATTTCCCCTTGCAACATCTGCATCAATTCTTGAATTTCTACTAAAGGGCGAGTCTGTTGATGATCTGCTCTTGATGTACTTCCTCCTCCTTTACCACTACTTCGTGATCTTTGTTGATAAAAAACCTCTTCCCTTCCAAACTGCTCGCAATAGTATTGCGCTGTGCGGTTTTCGTTTAGTTGAGCAATAAACTGGGTTTTACAAGCTCCCAGAATTGCTTCCACATCTTGCTTACCGTAGGTTTTCTCTAGCAAACCAATTGACTGCACTGCTAAACAGAAAACAGCACCTGCGGAGCGGCCTAAGTTGAGTAGGTTGGGTAGGCTAGGAAGATAGATAGTGGAAACTTCATCTAAAAAGAAACAGATAGGATTTGTTCTTTTAGTAAAGATATTGCGGTAAGCAATCAAATGAATGACTGATGCCATCAAAGGAGCAATGGCGGCTTCCTTTTGCGGATCCATGCGGAAAATTAGTAGAGTCCGACCCTTCAAATCTAGAGGAATTGAGGTTTTATTCCCAAAAACCCCTAGGATTTCCGGCGACATGAAGCGCGAAAACATAATTGATGCAGTTGAGGCAATACTGGCTGCTGTTTCGGGAGATCCAGCGCTAGCCAAAAAATTATCAAAAGCGGTCTTTTGATACTGGGGCAACTTGGCTTGGGCAATACGCTTGGACAATTCAGGTAAAGCTAGAATTTTATGACATAGGGCAATATCAGCGTATTCATCGCTGCCCTTAGCTAGCATCAAAATAGCTTGGATTAATTGATTGCCAGCTAGAGAAAAGAAGCCGCCGCTACTACTGCCTTCACCACTAAGCTTCAGATTTTGCTGGAGTACATTACCTAATTGATAGGCACGTTGCCCGTCACGCGAATCAGTGAGAAAATCAAGAATATTACAACTATCGCTCTCTTGCGAACCGGGAGCAAGCACATAAACTTGATAGCCTCTTTCTTTTGCATAACCAGCTAGTTTGGAAGTCGGGGCAAGGTCTGTAGCCGATTCTTCATAACCTTTGTAGTCAAAAGCAACAATTGTATGCCCTTGGTCAGTAGTACAACGCATCATCGGGTCAGTAACCGAGAAAGATTTTCCTGAACCTGGAGCGCCGACCACAAAAATCATTTCTTGGGCATTGGGGATATAAAGTGTGGCTGGATCTTCAGGTAGAACTAGGGTGGTCTTGCCATGTTCATGAATAATTTCAGCATTTCTAGGTGTGCCGATATAGAAAGCTACTTCATTGTGCTTACGGGCTTCCATAAGCTCACATGCTAATTTTCTTGCTGCCCGTCGTTCTGTTGCCCCAGCAAACCTTGCTTTAGCTAGGACTCCTTTGCGAGTATTACGGTTTCGGTTTCTAAGAATTAGGAAGATAAAATAGGCTAGTCCAGTACAGATCATCAGCAGAAATGCTGGATCGTACACAAATCCAGGTAAGTCAGAGGTAGCGGGAATCTCAATTTTATTTTCTGACATTTTTTAAAAAGTATAAAATTGATGATTCACTATTTAGCAGCAACACCCACAATAACTAAGCCATTCTCATTTACTGGTATCCAAGGTACTGGGCCAATAAAATACGGTGTACAGGTCTTAGGCATGAAAGGAGGTCGAACGCAGATTCGGAAATTCAAACCAAAGTCTGCTGTACCTTTAGATTCATCGACTCCGGTCAAAATTACTTTGAAAGCATTACCATACACCAGTAGTCCTGTGGGTTCTTTGCCATTGTTGACAGCAGCAAGAAAACCATAGCCACCTTTTACCTGCTGGGATGAGCCAGAAGCCCAGCGCTTACCATATAATGCTCCCTGCGATCCAGCAAAGTCGCCCATTTCCAGGTATGAGCATTCTTTACCAGCAGGACAGGCTACTGGAACGAAGCGATCGCCTCTTACTACACTGCCAGAAACAAAATAGTTATTCCCAACATTAGGATCTCCTCTTTCTGATGTGCCAAGTACAACTGAAGCAATTCCCACAACACCAAGACCAGAATTAATAGGTTGGGGCATTTTATCGAAAGGTACTTGGTTTAAGCCAGGGACTTGGTTTACATAGCTCTGTTGCCAAGATTTGAATTTTCCTAAACGAGTTGAGTCTAGTCCAGGAACAGAGTTAATTGAATACTTGCTAAGATCGAGCTTACCCAAAGGAGTATTAGCTCCTTGAGGATTTGAACGCAAAAGCTGTGAAATCTTACCATCACTTAGGGAACTGCCTCTAGATAATAAAGGTGCTAACACTGGGACTTTAGTAACACTGAGATTCCCCAAACTGGGGATTGCTTTGACTAATGATGCTGGTGTTTGCCATTGCATTAATCCAATATCTTTTAGCGTCAAATTCTTTGGCAACGACGCGATTTTATCAATAGATTTGAGAGTGAAATTGGACATCTTAAATGCATCATCTGCATCACCTAACATCACAACAGAGTCTACCTTTTGCCCTGCTGACCATTGCCGCGATGGGTCATAACCGAAGATTGAAATATATTTTTGGGGGATTTTCAAATATCCTGGCTGCTGGACTGGTGGTAAGGTGTTCCAGGTGATTTTTGACCAGTCTGGTGCTTGTGTTTCATATTTACCTTGGGTGTAAGTGATTGTTGGAATTTGCGCGAGTGCAGGAGGAATATTGATAAACATTATTTTTAAGCAAAATATTTGAATGTATCGCTTAAGACTTATTGACGACCCCATTGAATCAGTTGATCAAAAACTTTAACATCAATCCTAGAGCGAGATATAGCTTCTGTTCTACTCTTACCCTGACGCAGCAATTTGATAGCATCCTGGGTTTTTCTCCAAGTAGTAGAACCTCGTTTTACTTGACCATTACGTCCAGCGATCGCTAATCCGTATACAAGAGCATTAGCATCATTTCTTTGAAGTATCATCCCCGGAGTCAACTTGGAATTATTGTTATAAACAACTGCTAATGGTTTAGGCGTAGAAACTGTTGATGATTCCTGGGGTGTAGTTTGTGGTTGTGGACTTCTTGGAGGATTAGCGATTAGCAGTGGTTCAGGTTTATCTGAATCTGGCTTAATAGCCAAACTTGTATAGGATGGTTCACCAGTAGCAGGTTTAATTTTAAATTGATATTGCTTTAGATTAGTCAGTACTGTAATTTGAGTACTTCCATTCCTACTAGAAGTGAGAGCAGGAAATTTAATCGGATTAATTTGACGCAAAAATATGACAGTGGCTTTACCTCCCGCACAATCAGGTTCATCGCTACCTTTAGGGCATAAATTACCGTTTGATGTAAAAGCAAAACGAGTAGGATCGCCGATCCAAACTTGCTTGATAACTTCTCCGGTAGACATGAAATTAATCGTCAGTCCGTAACCTTTCCATACCTTCAATTCAATTAAATTAGCATCTACATCTTGTGAGTAAACAGTCCTAGTTATTCCTGCTAAAACTTGACCAGAGTTAATCAATAATAAAGTTGCGGACAGCGCTAATATTTTCTTCATAATGCAATCGTTTGAAAGAGGGAACTCTTAACAGGGAAGATAAGTTATTGTTGTAGCTTTTTAATAAGTGCAATAATCATTCGACTCTCCTCTCGAAGTCAAAAAATAATCGGTTCTATATCTGTTTCCTTATTCCCTCATAACGAAAACGTTTGATTAACGAATACCTGTACTGTCTTACCAGCATCAATTACAAATACTTTTTCTTGACTATTTAATTGCCCAGAGCGCCTTTCATTAGATGCTTTAATACGTTCCAGAACATTATTAAATGCACCTTCACCAAAAGCAGCGGCTATATTTTTATCATCATTAGTGGTTGTACTGCTATAAAATCCATTGGAGTTGATGTTGGTCTGACTTCTTGGACGATTCTGTACCTCAGCAGCTTTAGCAACTCCGGCGATTACAGCCGACATCAAATCACCTCCTAAATTGCTACCTTTACGAGATTCTGCCTTTAAAAAACTGCCGTTCTTAGACATTATTAAAACAGCGTTTTCTGGGAGTTTCTTCTCTTGCGTGTCACCATTGGAATTGATGAGAACTGAAACCCCGCGCAATTGGGCTAATCCCGACCCATTGGAATTAATCATTTGAGCCACCAGATATGATCCTGTAGGTAGTACCTCGCTACCATCTGAAGCCTTCAATGGTTTCGATATTTTAATCAAGTAATTTTGATCGGTATCGTCATTAGTTCCCCAAAATATAGGTGTTTCTAGCTTGCCTTCTGTAGTACTACCAACTAGTACACGCTTTGCATTGTAATCAACTGCTTGTGCGGTAGTTTTACCTTCAACTTCTGTACTTTCTCCTGTCCCACCTTCTATCCCATCGGTGTTTAGTACTTCATCGTCAGAGTTAGCTGGACTGCTGAAACTACCAACGTTTGCAACAGTCAACCATTGCTCCATCGGGTCAATATCACTTTGAGCTTTTTGAGGTAGGTTTTTGGAACTAACTGGAGGTCGAGGAGTAACTGGTCGTGATACAGCAACTGGACGTGAAGTTTGAGGTGGATAATTAGGTCGCTCTTCATAAACCCGCCGAGGAGTGGACGCTACCGGAGGAGTCTGTACTGTAGCTGGACGAGTTACAGGTTGAGGCGAAGCTGCCTTTACCTGTGGTTCCTGTGATTGGTCTTGTTTGCTGTTTTTAAAATCTTTAATATCTTTGTTCTGCTCATTGAGCATTAATTTAGCCTTAAGAGTATCAGCCTCAGTAATAGAATTTTCGGCACTAGTTGTAGCTGTTGGCTCTGGAGTTGTTGTTGCAGAACTACCAGAACTAGAAAAGCCTCCAGTCATTGCTTTCAAAAAAACTCCCAATAACGACATCAACATGAAAGATATTCCTAAAACAATCACTCCTTTAGAAATAGGGTGAGTGGCGAAAGAGTGACGAGTACGAACCTGATAAGCATCATCTGGCGCAACTGTGCCAATTGCGTCTACCTCAACTTGGGAATCATCTTCTTCTACTAGGGGAATATCCTCTTCCCAATCACGTTTAACCTTGGGTGACTCAGTTTGCATATTCTTATTCCTTGAGAGGTTCGATTAATGTAATTACTAACCCAGCAGTACGAATACCATTTACCAAGCGCTCGGCTGGCGTTGGTTCGATAACAAACTTGGGTGGTAGTACAGCTTGCAAATGAATTCGGTTGTTATATGATTCAATATCTAACAGTTCGTTGCCTTCTCCAAAAAGTTTTAGTGCAGCAATTACATCTACTGTCCATTCACGGGGACTTCCAACTCTTCGAGGAGGAAAAAGAGTAGATATTTGTAGGACAACCTCTTTAACCCCTCTTTGGCGGTATTCATTATTTAAGCTAGCAAGGCTTTGTAAGTAAGCTTTCCCAAAACCATCAGACAGCGCAAAACTGGCTATATAGTTAATACGTGGCACTTGAATATCCCGTAGCATCGGTACGCGCACCAGTTTGTTTTCTTCTGCGGTGGTAAACTCTTTGGGCAGTTTTTCAGATTGCCACCGCAACAGAGGTAAAATCTCTTGAATAAAATTGTGAATAGTGGCATCTGTGCGTTGCTCCCAATCTACAGACTCAGCCAAGATAGACTTGCCATTTACCATCTGTACTAACGCAGGTGTAGGCTTGCGGGATAAGGAGAATAAGCTTGCTCCTTGAAAAAACAAGACAAATAGTATTAAAACTGTTAGCACCAAATTGATAAATACGAATACAGGTACGACATTGGGAGTTCGCTTTTCTAGTTTTTTAAAGATAGATGTAGGAGCCATAAGTTCACCGCCTGCTAGCAAGTTGAGCGCCAGTCCGTGCCATAGCTGAGACTAGAGAAATCCCACCTCCAGCCGCTAAAAGGACTGCAAATACTACGCCTAAAATTGAAATAATTAGAGGATAGATCAATGGGTCAGTTGGCCCAGCATTCAGAATTGCTATCGCTGTATAGCCAACCAAAATCTTGTAGCAGATATCAACGAAACTGAGTCCAAAGAAAGAGACTAACCAAGTAACCCAAGGAGTTGCAGGGACTGGCATCAAAGAGATACCTAAAAACAATGGCCCGACCAAACCTGTGATTAATTGAGCAATTTCTAAAAGCACGACAAAAGCTGCACCTAGAGACATTGTAAAACTTAAAATTAATTGAGAAGAAACTGGCTGCAAAGACGAACCAAGACCACCAAACAATCGTCCAAACCACTCGGAATTACCGTAATCATTAGGGTTGTCCATTGCAAAAACAATTTGTTCTTGCAATTTTTGATATAGAGGAGGGGCCCAATTTGTATTATTGTAAGGCTCTAGTATTTTTTGAATTTTCTCATCAGCACTAAATAAGCAATTATTACGTGCATCTTTTTCTGGAAGTTTAGCGCATTCTGAGATTGTGTTTGCTGCTGTAGATTGAGCGAAAACTTTTACGCCTACTTCCGTTACTGGATTGCTATTAGCAGTACTTGCTGAAAGCTTAGAGAGAATATAATCTGAAACTTCAATCATCAAATTGTGAGCGCCTAATGTCAGCGTTCCCAACATTGGCCCTTGGCTTGGCCCGTACACTTGAGGATTTACTAGCAATAACACCAAAAAAAATGGGAAAATTAGTTCGTTAAATCCTCGCGCCACTCCATCGCTATCACCGTCACCAAGAAACCGCCGCAGGAATTGAGCAGTCCATACTCCAATAAATAAAACAGCAAAAACTGCTCCAACAAAAGCAATATTGGCGTATAAAGGACTTTGGAACGCATCGAGCCACGTCTGCTTTAAGCTAGCACGGACAGAATCACTAACGGCTCGGTTATTATTAATAACTGTGCTGGGATCAACTGCTAGGATTTGGGTAACGGTCAATAGCAACATGTCTTAACTTAATTATTTTGAGGGGAGACTAGCGCCGAAAATTGAGCAGTTGTGTCCATTATTCCTATTTGTCCGACTTGAGCGTTTACTTGCTTACTCCAAGCTTCCTCGGCTAATGTTTTTGATATATTCCCAGTTGCTTGAGCAACTTGGGTATTAGTAATTTGTCCATCAACCGTAGAATCATAAATCGATTGGAGAATTTTTGTATTAGCCGCGCTCTGAACAGCAGCGTCTTTGAGAATATCTTGAGTGATATTCTTTTTTTGAGCGGCTTGCGATGCTTCAGCTGAAGCTACCGCAGCCTGAGTAGTCATCTCTTTTGTGTTAACAATTTGTTGTTGACCCTCTTGACTTAGTATTATTTCTGCTCTGGATTTGGCAGTTTCATAATCTGATTGGACTTGTAATACCTTGTTCAATAGAACAGATTGCATACCAAACCCACCTTTTTGATTTTCGGTTTGAGTTGTCGCTTTATTAATTGCTGCTTGTATCTCTTTAGGGATAGGAATCCCTAGTTTCCCCGCAGCAACAATATTTCCCTTTAAGAGGTCTGAGAGATTATTTTTGGCTTCTGCTATTTGTTGATAAAATTGCTGTCCGGAACGGATGTATTCTAAATAGGGTTCAATATCAATAGAAAGCCCCGCATCGGGTGACAATACATTACTCAAAGCAACAGCAGGGATAGATATGATCACTAATGTTACTAATCCTCCAGCGATTAGAATTCTTTGAGGTTTGCGTTTGAATAAATTCATAAAAATTTACTTCTTTTGAGGTGGTTCAACTAAATCAGAGAATTGCTTCATCTGTCTTTCCATCCGTTCGGCCTCTATCTCCCATTGATAAACTGGCCTTTTCGCAGTTTCTTTTTTCTGGCTTATTAATGTAACAATTAGAACAGTTAGGCAGACTCCCACAAATGTTGCTAGCATAGGTCGATTGCGAATTATTTGCAGAATTTTGGTAATCATCTAGAACTCTTCTTCCTAGCGCTTAAGTTGTTTGCCCTGCCATCTATGCTATTAACGCGAAATTGATTCGCCAAAGCATTAATTGCTTTGAATTTATCACCTTTGGCCTGAGCATAGGCAGTTTGTCGTTGCGCGACTTCATCAGTATTATTCATCAACAAAGCGTGATGAGCAAAGCTAGGGTAATGATTGCCAAATAAACAAGAGTCGGCGGTACGGATTAGCCACTGACGAGCAAATTCCGAGTTGGCAGGCTGGAAAGACCTGCTAGTATTGTTCTTAAGGATTTCTTCCGGAATACCTTCCTCTACTAAGGCAGCGATCGCACCAAATTCTATTTGTCCAACTAAATAAGTTGTAATATTGTCTAGAATTTGACTTGACACACTAGAACGTTTAATACTTTTTAAATCCTGTCCTAGTAATGCAAACCAAATTCCAGCTTTGCGCCCTTTGGCGCAAACTGCACCAGCGATTTCTGCGAAGGATTCATAGTTGAATAAATATGAGCCTTCGTCTATAGGCAAGAAGACTTTTTTTACTGTTAAGGCTCGTGTAATTGCACTAGAATAAGCGGAAAGTGCCAATGGTGCAGCATCTTGATCATCATCTATGTTGCCCAATGCATAAACAACTAGCCGGGAGTCCGTTCTGAAAGTAGAGGGAGAAGCGATCGCTCTGCCTATCTTCCCGACTAAGCAAGATTCTAATTGCAATCGAATAGCACCAATAGCTTGCTCAATGTCGGAAGTCACAGCAGGCATATAATCAACATGGATAAACTTAATCAAATCATGCAACGTTGGCATTTTCTGCCAGTCGCTAGAACCAAAACCGCTATCATGGGCAGCATTATAGCGTTGGGTAATGCTTGCATCTTTAAAGTACTCGTGCAAACCTAAGTTAAAGATTTGTTTATATAGCCTACGCGTCTTACCTTCAGCCTCCTTATCCAGACTCAAAACCATCAACCCAGACAGCACCGTATCACGGTACAGGTTGAATTTAGCTTCATATTCTTCTGGATCTTGAAATACTCTAAAGTCTGGAGTTTGCAGCAGATTGCTGCATTCTCTTGCTGTGTTGAAATATGCACCACCTAGAAACTCGGTAATTGCATCAAAGGAGCCTGAACCATCCCCCCGCGTAGAATCAATAATGAAGGTATGAAAATCTCTGAGATGGAAATGAAATATCACATCTGAGAACATTTCTGTCTTTCCTGCTCCCGTCTTACCCAGGACAATTGTGTGCTGGGGGCGATCAAAGGGTGCGAAATACAAAGGCGTATTACCATGTCTGGAGATGAATTCAACCCCATGAGTATCTGGAGTCTGGTCATGCACCAATGGCATTAAAGCCGGGGCAACTTCAGTAGTGTCAAGTATTTGACGCCTATATGGGGAAGTTAGCAATGTTCTCCAGGTAAAAGGCAGTGCCTCTAGCCAAATTTGGTCTGTATATCCTGTTTCACGAGTCACAACTGCACCTTCAAACAAGGAAGTGAAGTTTTGCATGGCTCTGTTTAAAGCTTCTGGTGTTGGGCGATAGACCAAGGCCACCCACCCAAAACGAATTGCATGTTTCCCCTCCAACAATTGCTCGTGATCTTCTAAAGATTTGCGTGTATTAAACATCGCTCCGGGATCTAGACGCTGGCGGTTTTGAGCAATCGTTGCGTTCATATTAGCTTGCTTCACCAAGTCTTGAGTGTCTTTTTGGACAATTGCTTGATTTGCTTGCGTAAACTGCACCACGATTTCTGTATTGGTTACGCTTTGCTCATTCAACACTGCCGACCCATCTAATAGTTGCGCTAGATATGCCCCTACACCAATGTATTCTTTTAAGGGTTTCTTTTCCCAGACAGCAGCTCCTACATAAGAATTAATACCGGGGATTTGCACCCATTGTTTATCAAGTATGGGGCAGCCAGAAGCAAATAATTCTGTAGTAATGTGTACGCTAGAGTTTATTTGCCAGTCCAGTCCGTCTTGGTTGAGAATCAATAGTTGGGGAATTGGGGGAGCATTGCCTTTGTTAAATTTTTTCCAGTCACATAACCATATTTCCTCTTCAGTCATTGGCTCTACTTGCCACTTCAAACTATTTTCCAATAGCTGAAGAGATTGCATATAGCCATAGTTAAAAGCATTATTCAACGATGCCTCTAGCTGCTGTCTATACTGTTGTTCTCCTTTGTTAACGTAAGCCTTCCAAAACTGCTCTGCTTGTCCCAATATTCTTTCTATCCAGTCTTGGCTTTTGCTTGTTCCGCCATCGAGGGTATAAGTTAAGTAAATTCGCAAGAATTTCGGGTTATGTTTGCCAAGCTGAGTTAAGCGCTGAACACGAGAAATTGCCCACTTGAGCAGAAATTCGTTTTCTGGAACACCAGCACTACGCTTTATTAACTCTTTTAGTTCGGCTACACGTTCCTGGTCTTCTGAAAAAGTACCAACATTGATTGTTAGTTCTTCTCCTTGGGGAATTTGTTTGAGGCCAGACTCGATTAATTCAGCAATTTTTTGAGCTTCGTCTTTAGACAGGGTACTATTAATTCCTTTCCATTTAAATGCCCAAACAACACGCAAGGTTCTGTTTTTTTGGAGTAAATAAGCGCCGACATGCTTGCCTTTAAGTTCAAAACGAACCGGGCATACCAAGTCAAGTTCGTCTTCTATAGCATCTACAACCCGCTTTTTTTTCGTTCCTACGCGGCGATGTCCAACTTTTTGTTTCAAAGGTTTTTGATTAGTATTTTCTAAGTCTATGTCGAACTTAGGATGTCCTCTGACCATAGTACGCGCCTTGTGGAATTTACCCCCATATTTCCAAGGTGAATCTCCTATCAAAATCCAGTGGGTCATGATCAGTGTTAAGCAAAATGCTCCCATCTGCCACGGATCTATGGGGATGAAAGGATTAAGCAATGAATAAAACACTGCACAACCTGTCAATATACCCAACCAATCACGAGCAAACCGTCCAGGTATTAAGAATATATCTGGCCTTTTGCCCAGTGTTTTTTTGAATTTGATTCGAGTTGGAGTTTCCTGCATACTTCAAACTTCCGAGCTATCTTGCCTTTTCTTCTTCACCTCTGAATCTAATTACCAACTACATATCCGGCCAGAAAATTAATTACCAGCAAAACCAAGACTGTGCCGAAGAAAGTTGCCATTGGTGCGCCGTAATCTTCCCGGGCGGCAATTTTGTTGATTGTTATTGCTGCAATTCCTACTAGAATTGCCACGATTAATGCTTGCATCATGATAAAGCCAGTATTGATTATTTGGGCTCCACCTGGAAATGCCGCTACTATAGTGTTTTTTGGGCCGCATAGCCAGCCGGTACAGCCGCCACCAGGAGCAGTAGGGGCGGCTGCTTGGACTTGGCTACCGTTGAGGATTAAGAAAAAACTCAGGGTAAACAATAGACCAAGCCGTAGCTCTTTCCCCCAAGTAAACCAAGTTAACTTCTTTTTCTTAAAGCCAAAAACATTTGAAAGCATGTCAATTCCCTCAACTAACGATAACCAATCAAGATTTTGTCTGTTTTAGGCTTAGAAAAATTCAAACATAAATTGGGTTCAATGCTTTATATAGCAGTGGATATATTAAACACTAAAACAGAAACTATTACTCTTCTGTTCCCTATTCCCTGTTAAGAGTTAAGAGTTCCCTCTTTTAATAGATAAACATTCAATATTTATCTACTATATTTCAAGTATTAGTGACAGCATAATACTATCACACTCGCTAAATATTAACAGGTAATTCAACAAACTTTATGTGAGTTATTCTTGGCGTTTACTGATTAAATAAATCAAGTAATCTGGCAGTATTGCAATCATGTATTCACTGATTGCGCTTGAGATATATTGGCTGTTCTCTAATCAGTATTTTAATCGTAGTCGATAAGCTAGTCCCCCAGTATTCGGCTATTTTTTCTAATCTTTCTCGCTCAAAGCTGTCTAGGTAAACAGGCAATGAACTCCTTTTTTTCTTCGGAATATTCATCTCTCAAAACTCAACTGTTTTTGTCATTTTATTACTGATTAGTTGCAAAATTTATTTTGTATTCAAAGCACAAATAACTACTTTATGATATTATTATAATATTCAAGTAATCATTTAATCGGTGAATGCAATTATCAAAATGCAAGGACAGAAAAAGGAGATTAACGTGGTACGTTCCAATTTAAACAAACCTAATTTAGTCAATGTTACAGTTCGCGTAGAAGAAGGATGTTTGAGCGATCTCAAGCTTTATTCAAGGGTGGTCGGTAAAAACCAGTCAGAAATTCTGCGAGAATTAGTTACCTCTGCCCTTAATGCCATTCCTGAACATCAAAGACAAGCTATGGAAATTATTGCTAATTGCAAAGCTTCTAGCTAAACCACAGCTATATATAGCTGTACAATAACCCTCCAAATAACGCGAGGGTTTTATTGTTTAGCGATCACTTTTTATCACCATTGATCACAAGAAAGGCTGCCAAACACCCAACAAGTAATTCACCAACTCAAAATTACTGCTCGTGTTAGTAGGCTCGATAATGGCGCGAAAAAAGGTACAACCTCACGTTCAGTTCTTTGTTGGGTGTGTTCACGAAGTGCGATGGCGCAAAGCGCCCAACCTAGGCGATCCGCCCCGAAATACCCCCGGCTTACGAGTGATCCATAAAAATAAATGCCCAGCCGTGTGTTGAAATTATTCGTGGGTGTTGAGGATCGCTTGTTTGACGGCTGGGCATTTATTTCTTGGCAGTATGCTAAGGCTGGCTTCACCGCATCGCGATTACTCTGTCTAATCTTCTTTGCCACTGTTTGATATCAAAGCTGATATCAAATATAAGATTGCTAGCAGCCAATTTTACTAAGTGATCGCTATAGTGCGATGCCCCCACACAAAGAGAGACTTTTGGGGTTCGTCCTCAGTGAGGGAGCTGATTGCTGCTAGGATAATTAACTATCACGGGCAGTGCAGCTAGGGTGAAAATCGACCGTCACGGAAAGGCAAAGGTTTTGTCGCCGGAAGAAATCCAGCGTCTATTCACTTCGGGGTTGACCACAGTCCGGGACAGAACCCTAATAGCCGTGATGCTGTACACGAGTTGCCGCGTCAATGAAGCAGTTACCCTTAAAATTAGAGATGTTTATAACAGCAGGGGGCGGATCAGAGCAGAACTGATCATCCGCAAAGGGAACAGTAAAGGGAAACTAGCTACCCGCAGCATTCCGATTTTGGAAGAACTAAGGCGCTTTCTAGCTACTTACAGACCTACACCGTCAAATGAAGGATTTTTGTTTCCCGGTCGATGGGGGCGTAGTCACTTGCACTCAGAATATGCAAGCCTGATCTTTCGAGAAGCCTGCGAACGTGTGGACATCGAAGGAGCAAGCACGCACAGTTGCCGGAGAACAGCCCTGACATTAATGAGCAATGCGGGGATTCCGTTAAGAATCATTCAAGAAATCAGCGGACATCGCAATTTGGAGCAACTGCAAAATTATCTGGAGGTGGAACCCGACCAAGTACGGGGCGCGATCGCGGCGTTGTCGATGCTGTCACTGCCATCAATACAAAGCAGCAATTTTGACTTGGATAGTGCGAATAACACAGAGTTATTCACAGAGTGATAGATCAGTAAATATGAATTAGTTGATCTAGATAGAATAACGGGCAAATAAAGACTATAAGGATTTTCTCAAAAAGCCATTTACAATTCCATCGGCAACACTTCTTCATTCAGTAAGGCGTAAAATTCCGGTACTGCCGCCTCCACTCGTCGTAACTCAAGCGGGGCTAGAGCCTCCAACTCCAGCACAGTCTCCCAACGCAAATCCTCAACCCATCGCTTAAGGATGCCCTTAATCGCGTCCACCCCCTGCTTGATACCAGAGCGAAGTATTTCCACGCAATGGAGTAAGGTAGTGCGATCTGTTGGAGGCGGTTCAAATTCGGTAGTATCCTCCCCCTCTCTATGGGGTTTACCTATACAATCATGGGGGGGTGTGGATACGGGCGATAAATCAGGTTCAACACCAGATGGGGACTGCATTGTAGCCTGATATTTTCGCTCAGACGATGCAGTTTGATCCCGTTTGCTTTGGCGGTGAGCAATTACCTGTGACGCAAATTCTAATTCCTCCACAGCAAGCGAATAAATTTTCACCTGTTCACCGCGCTTACCCTGCTTGCGGGAGGTCAACTTTAGCCCCAACTGCTCAAGCATTGTGGCCAGCAACCATATCGGTTCACACTCACTTGGGACAGTAAAACCAAGAATTGCTTTAATGTGAGCAGCACAATCCTTGGCAATCGCCCTCATATTTAGTAAGTTACTATCACTGGCAGTAATTTCATCGCCAGTAATTAAGCCCTTAAGAATGTGATGCAAACCCAAGTTGAACCGTGCTAACCACTTTGCAGAATAATTACCCCAGTCAATGCATAAGGGTAAATTGTCTCGCTCGGTGCGGTCTTTATGGGTAACAATTGTTGGTGGTGCGGGGTATTGCTGCCCAGTTTTGGTGTCAACAATGGATTCATCGGGTTCTAATAAAATTGCTTCGAGTGATGCGATCGCTCGAATTAATCGACCGCCGTTATCTTTCTCAACCAGTTCTGATGTAACTTTTATGCCGTAGGAATCACAGATGCGGAATTTTTCACATTCAAAAATTTCCTGGGGTGTCAGATAATCTTTGCTTTGACGGGCGCGGTATTCACTTGCTGTAATATTATTGGCCTTGGCAATAGATGAATAGTGGGCAGTGTCCAAAGCTGCGGCAGCTTCTTGAAGTTGCTTAGTAGCTGTGGCATCATCATCACTGCCGACAGATATAAATGTATTGCCCATTTCCGTAAGCAGCGATCGCAGGTCATCACGCAGATTATTGAGAGATTGATTGCGATTAGCCTGTATTTGACAGTAAGCTTCTAATGCCCAGTCTTTTTCAGTGCCACGTTTACCAGTCTCTCTATCAATTCGTAGTAGAAAAGCAGTCATCTGGTTGGTTTGGAGGAGGCGTTCTTTGATTTTACGGGCGTTGGTTTCGGCATAACCGAAGGGAGGCTTGGGGGCCACCCAAATATGAAACGGAACTTTGGGACGATAGCGGTACAGCTGTTGGGCGCATTCAGTTGCGGTTTGGGAAACCCCATGAAATACCCCAAATACTAAATCAAAGTGGTATTCACTAATATCTACCCCAGTCCCTAAACTTGGGGAGACAAATAGAGCATCAAGGTTTTTGACGGCGTTGGTGATATCTTTGATGAAAGCCACGTTCTCCTCACTGCCAGAATTGTCGGAGTGAATTGACCAGATTCGCCATTTTTGGGATGTATGTGATTGTTCAGAGTTAGATTCTTCGCACTTGATAGCAAAAGACTTGTCGAGTTTCTTGATAAAACGCTTGGAATCACTGGCAACCAGAATTTTCTGACCGGCCATTAGTGCTGCCGAGATTTGGGCTACCAGTGCCGAAGAATTGTTGCCTTCGTACCAGTAAATAGTGCGTGAGCCATTTCGCCACTCGTTTTTGACAATGTACGGAACTTCCTCTTTTGGTCGCATTGCCCGAAAGAAATCCACCGTCACGTCGTCCATGTGTGCGTCAGCGATTACTACCAGTGGCGCATTGTATACTATATATTCCAGTACTTCCAAGATGGCGGCGCGATGTTTTTTGCAAGTTTTGCTATGGAGTAAATGCACTAAATATTGGCAGGCCTCGTCTATAAATATGCAGCCGTAAGTTAAAGCTTGGGTATTGAGCTTGTGTAAGCTGTCAATGGTGATGCTGAGAGCTGTGGCTTTGGCTAAACCCACGTAACCCAGTTCTGAATACATCGCAGTCCGCAAGCGATCGCTCAAATTCTTTAGCAGGTTGACGCGATGCCCGTTGTTAAGAAATCTGGCATTTGGGTTTTGGTCACGCCACCAGCGCATTAACTCTGTTTTGCCAGTGCCCATGTCACTCCATAAAATCACAAGTCCTGATTTAGGAAAGCGGAAAGACTTGTTGGGGGAAGGGGGAAAGGGTAAGGGGGAAGGGCAGTCAGAATCTCTTAATTCTTCCTTGACCCTTTTCCCTTGACCCTTTTCCCAACCCGTAGGGCTAACACTTGGTGTAAACGATTCTTCAGTTTTGATTTCATAAAGCTCTGGTACGGATGAACATTCTTCAAGCTCTTTAATGCACAAGGCTTGAGACAGATATTTAATATTGACTGTCACATCTGGCTTGTACTTGCTCAGTCCCCATTTTCTAGCCCGATACGAGCGCTGGTAATCTTTAAGGCTTTTGGCATCATCAACGATCGCGCTCAGTAGCGCGTTAGCATCTTTGCCCCTGGCTACCACAAAATCATCAATCCCTTTCTCCGGCCCCGGCAGTAATGCCACTTCACAAGTACACCCAGATGCCTCAATTGCTCTACCAGTGCGTAACGTTGCTTGAAAAATTGACCACCGGGTATTGCTTCTGGTTTCGTAATCAAATAATATAATGAACTTGCGCCCCGCCTGGGCCATTGGTAATAAATCTGGGTGCAGCCTCTCGTCAAAATCTTGTTTGCCGATGCGACCATTCCAAATTCCAGGCAATGCTAGAGCTACAAACCCCCGACTAAGCAAACAGGCCGCTTTCTTCTCACCTTCGCAAAGTATTATCGGGATTTCCGGGTGAGCGATGACCCACTCCCAAAATATTAGCGGATTGAGTCGATCCAGCAGGCGCAGCGCTAAAAGTGAATGATATCGCTTGATGTTGTATCTCCGTGCAACCAAATCCCAGACAGGGTTATCGACATCGAAGTAGGTGACACGGTTGGCGGTTTTGGGGGGCGACTCGTACTTAACAGGCTTACCTTTTTGCCAATCAATGCGTGGGAAGTTTGGCTTAATGCGCCCCCACTCCATTGGTTGCCAATTTTTGAACGGGTCGAGGGATTGAATCCACGTTCCCCCCAACAGCAAATGCTGATAGAGCTTCAAGTATGCATCTGTGACTCGACCTGCATTTTTTCGAGGGATTTTGTCGGAAATAAACAGCAAATCATAAACTGATTCTCCTTCTATGTGGAAGAAGTTGCGTTCTATAAGCGCCGGATGAATGGCGCTACCAACCGCCAACTCGTGATACTCAGTCGCGCTGAGGTTGTTTGGGTATTCAATTGTTGCCGCACTCATTAGCTTTTGCTCCCGCCCGTCAGGGAGCGCTCTTGAAAGTTGGTAATTGCCAATTTTTCAAAAGTTGCTCCCAATGGAAATCTTCTACTCTTTTCCTTCTTCTCTCCCAAAAGGATGTGGGTGCTGAAGCTTTCGCCATTTTTCGCCATATATACCTCTAAAACTCTGTTTTCAAGCTTCAGAGGGGGTTTACCAAGAAGGGAAAGGGGATTTTCTTCACTCCTTTTCCCTTGACCCTTCTTCATTGCGCTGCTAATTTTTAACTACGAAATTCAGGTTTTTTATTAATCAAACTTAATATCTCAAAAATACATGAATTTTTACAGCCAAAACACACCGCAAGGAATGGACTTTCCATGCGGCAGATCCTATAATGGATCTGGCAGCGCGGCAGCGCGGTAAAAACTCTCGGACAAATTTAGTAATCGTATCGGTCGCCAAAACTTCAACGGTCACTTACTTTTGTTCCTTTGAGATCAACCCCGCTCTAAAGTAATTTATTTTTCACCTTTGGGCAAAGCGTCTACTCCTTAGTGGCTCTTTGTCCTTTAAATTTTTGGTGCTATTGTGTATTTACCTCCTCTTTCGCTTCATTTAGCCAGTAGCCTGATCTTACAGAAGTTTTGATCTCTTGTCTCTAACTAGAATTTGATTATAGGTGGGGAATTGTTTCTGTTTTGTAGAAGTTGATATCAGGTGTAATAATTCAATCGGGGTAAAGCGATGGCTAGTACTGCTCAAGGGTAATTATTGATGATTTTGGTTAATTTATTTCAATCCTGATTGAAACCATAATCATCACACGACATCTAGAAGATGCAGTATTGCTACCTATTGAAAATAACATTTAAAGCATATAGCCTGTAAAAGCTTTTTGAAAGAGCAATATTGTAAATAATTGTTGATAAAGTATAGGTTTGACTAAAAGTTTTTAAAAAATCTAATCGTAAACAATTATTAAGCAAGTAGAGGTTGAGGATTGCAAAAATCAAATAATTATGTAAAGTTGCGTTGTATCTGTAATGAGTACTTGATAAGAGGCAGTCTTGCTGGGGGAGGGGGGCAGGGGGAACTAAAGGTACAAACCTCACCCGCAAGTGGCGTGAAAGCTCCCTTGCTCCTTTTAAGAGTTGGTTGAAACCTCACCCGCAAGTGGCGTGATTTTTCCCCCTGCTAAGAGCTCCCCTGCTCCCCTGCTTTTTCATATTACAAATCTGAGGTGTAATATGTCGTGCCAAGCATAATGCAGCACAACTTAGACGGGGTATGCTTTGAAGTAGATGCTCGCTCTGCGTTTTTGTGGATGCCTGGAGGGATTTTCTTGTAGAGTAAGTTAGGATAATAACTTTTTGTACTTCATAGAATAATTATAAGGGTAGGGTCATTAGAAAATAGTGTAAAAACTTACCAAGCATGAACTTATATAAAAACTTAGACATAGATAAAGTATTGGAGATTTTGGATGAACAAGTGCTTCAAAATACCGGAAGGCATTTACTGGAATCTGAAAGGCTTTTAATTAAAGGGTCTTGGTACGGACGAGACTATAAGGAGATGGCAAGCGATTCTGGATACAACTCGGACTATCTGCATAGAGAATTGGCTCCACAGTTATGGGCAATGCTTTCAGAAGTTATTGGTGATGGAGTACCAGTTAAAAAAATATCTTTGAAAGCTGCTTTGCTTAAGCTAGTGAGAAAGGATTATCTTGGGCTTGAAGTATCCAAGCTGAACAATGATTGTTTGGTGGGCAATACGAGAATTTATGGAGAATTACCTAAAATAGAATCTTTTTATGGTAGAGAAAAGGATATTAGCGAATTAAAAAATCAAATCAATCATTTGAAGCGGCGCTGTATATCTATAACTGGAGTTGGAGGAATTGGAAAAACTTTATTAGCAGCCAAATTAGTAGAGGAAACGCTTTTAGACAATTTAAATATGTATGAGACTATAGCTTGGATAAAAATTAATTCATCTATGGACAATCTATTTAGTAAGTTAGCTAACGCTTTTAATTTGGAAGTAAATAATGAATCTATCGAAGACAAAACTTTAATATTATCAAAATATTTTCAATTGCATCGGTCTTTATTGGTAATAGATGGATTTGAACAACTAGGGCAAATAGATAATTTCAAGAAGAGATTAGAATATGAAAAATTGTTTATTCAACTAGCAGGAGAACAGCATCAAAGCTGTACGATTATAACAAGCCAATTACCTTTAGAAGAAGTTATTTATGCAACCAAAAATCTTTCCATTGGTTCTTTCCGCCTAGAAGGCTTAGAGGAGCGTGCAGCCATGCGAATGTTAAATGAAAAAGGTTTATGGGGAAACCAATGTAAAGAGTTAATTAAAATGCATCGTGGAAATCCGTCAGAGCTAGAAGAAGTTGCTGACAGAATTCATCGACTTTTTGAAGGGAGTGTCAAAAAATTTTTTGACTATAGGACTACTGTTATTGGACAATTACTTCAATCTATGCTAAATCAGCAATTTGGACAGCCTGGACTTTTAAGTGATGTTCAAAGACAAATAATGATTTATTTAGCGGAGTCAACTTTAGAAAGTTCACCTCCAATTCAATTTTCTAAGATTATTGATGCTTTAAAAAAACGATTAGGTTTAGAAGTATCAATTGCTGAAGCGATTAGAGCAATAGAAATTTTAGAGCAACGTTCTTTAGTTGAAACTTATAGAAAATCAACCAATCAAGAAGTTAGTTATAATTTACAGCCAGTTATCAGGAAGTACATTTTAGTAGATCCATTTAAGCTGGTTCATAGAAAAACAAGTGAGTTACAAACAGGTGAGTCACAGACAAGTAATTTTATCCAGGAGTAAATGTGGTTTATTGCATAAATCACCTTTGCACCCAGCGCCATAATCCTAATGACGCCGAAAAATGTTTAGCTTGCGGGAATTCTTTGTTGATAAACGGGCGCATTCGTTTGCTGCGCCCGTTGCGCTCTTTGGAAGAAAGCTTGTATGCTTACACAAATGTTTTTGAGGTTGAAGATGCTGGTACAGAGTTGCATCTAAAGCCTCAAATAAGAGTGATGAAAGTATTAAAGTGGAGCGAACCTAAATTAGTTGAGCTAGTTCAGCGAGAAGCTCGAATTTTACAACTGATTCAACACCCTGGAATTCCTCAGTCTACTAGGAATGATTACTTTACTTTTAAACTGAAAGACACCCTTATCGAGTTGCATTGCTTAGTGATGGAAAAGGTTGAAGGGGAGAATTTACGAGAATGGTTAAAAACTTATGGACGAATTCCTCAAAATGTTGCACTTGATTGGTTTTCACAGTTAATCAATATTCTTGATATCGTACATCGATCTGGCTTTTTTCACAGAGATATTAAGCCAGAAAATATCATTCATCAGCCTGATGGGAAATTGGTACTTGTTGATTTTGGTGCAGCGAGAGAGATCACTAGCACTTACTTAGCAAAAATTAGTACCAGCGGAGGCAGCAGTACAGGACTAGGTAGTGGGCATGAAATAACATCTGTTATTACACCTTTTTTTACTCCAATAGAGCAAATTAATGGTATGGCAGTACCACAATCCGATTTTTATGCACTGGGATGTACTTTTGTGAATTTACTCACGGGTATTTCACTGATGGAGTTACCAACGGATGAACAAACAGGAAGACTAAAGTGGAGAAAACATGCACCACAAATTAATCAACCTTTTGCTAATCTTCTTGATGATTTGATGACTGTCTCTCCTGGTAAACGTCCGCAATCTACACAAGTAATTTTGGAGCGTTTGGAGCGTCTACCATTTCAGTCAAAAATTAACCGAATAATTAAATCTAAACTCTTTGGATTAACTGTATTTGGCTTATTTTTATTAGTATTTGCTGGAGTTTGTAAAGGATATAATTTAGCTTTATCTAATTACTATTTTAATGAGGCTTCTCGTTACTTGAATGAACCTAAAAAATCTAGAAAATATTATGAGTTAGCTATAAAGCATAATCGAAAAGATGTAGCTGCATATAGCAATTTGGCACTAGCTTGTCAGCAACTTTCTGATATCACATGCGTAACTGAGAACTATGAGAAAACTTTTAAACTCAAACCCAATACTTGGGAAGCGCGATATGGTCTAGCAAATTTTTATGATGACCAAGGGAAATATGATTTAGCAGAGCAGCAGTACAAGCTAGCGATTCAGTACAGTAATAACCAAGCGATGAATGCTGTTAGCAATTTAGCGCGAATAAAGAATAGACAAAAAAAATACTCTGAGGCAGCAGCACTGGCACTTCAAGGTTTAAGTAGTACCAAAAATCCTGAATGGCAAGCTGGGCTGTACAAAAATTTAGGCTGGGCAAGATTCAAGCAGCAGCGTTACGCGGAAGCCGAAGATTACTTGCAAAAATCAGTAAAGCTGAACTTGAAAAGAATAGATGCCTACTGTTTACTAGCACAGACGTACGAAGCATTAGGTAACTTGAGCAAAGCCAAAATATATTGGGAAGTATGTCTGCTATCAAGATCCGGACTCCCAGAGGTACAAGAATGGAGAGAGCAAGTATTACGGCGGTTGCTTCAGAAAAATTGATCTAAACACGCCATTTCCGGTATGCTATCAACTAAATTGCAAGTAGCTTGATAAATATAATGCTGATTGTACCAAAGTCAACAGCCCAAGGAGAAAGAAAAGTCTTTCAACTCCAAATTGCAGCAATTGTATCAATACTAATTTTTTCAAACTTTAGTAGTGCATGGGGTCAGAGGCCGCCAGTAGCAAGAGGCAATTTGCTAGTCCCTAAATGTGAGGTTGTAGCTCGTATTATTAGCGGTGATATTCGCTTGGCAGCAGGGAGCGAAGTTTGCAGCAAAGAAGATCAACTGCAACCAGCTAATGGAGCTACAGTAGAGGTTTTTTGTTATGCAAACGGAAATATTTTACAACTTTCCGGTGGTGCTATTAATGAACAATGCTCACAGACCTCTAATAACCAAGCTCAGTTTTGTATTCGTGAAAATAGATTCAATTGCTTCGATACCAAGGGGCCAGAGGAGTATGAAAATACACCAATACTAATTACTCCTTATAGTCCTTTAATCTTAAATACCCGTCCTACACTATCTTGGACTCCTGTTCGGAATGCTATCGGCTATATAGTACAAATTAAAGGTACAGGAGTCGAGTGGTCAAAGGAAGTTAATTCAACTTCACTGCCTTACCCCAAAGATGAACCAGCTATGCAATCTGGAATTATCTACGAAGTAAATGTACTTGCTAAAATGACGGAACAAGAATTTATTGGCAAATCCTCTATCCTGATGATAATGCACGCGGACAAAGCGCAGCAGGCAAAAGCTATCATTGAGCGCATTCAAAGTCTGAATTTATCTCCAGATAATTTAGCTGTAGACCTGGAGAATCTATATAAAGCAAACGACTTGTTAACTGAAGCAATTGAGGTTTTGAAAGAGCGAATTCAAGCAAGAACTCAAAATCCTACTATTTATCGAGCACTAGGAGATCGCTATCTAGATGTAGGCTTGCCTCAATTGGCAAGCCCTAAATATAGGATAGCAATGCAATATGCGAAGCTTAGAGGGGATTTAAATGAATTAGCTAAAGCGCAAGCAGGACTAGAATTGTCGCTGTCAGTGGGACGATAACCATAAGTGAGAGGTTAAGGTGATGAACATTTTGTCAATAAGCAGTAGTACTTAAAATTATGCTGAAAATGGGGCTAATCAACAGAGTTTTTGGGCGTGCGATCGCCTCATATTTAAAAGCATCATTCGTTTTTGCATTCAAAACAAACATTGAGTTTTATTTAATACTCAATATTCCAGCAAATTTTCAGCAAAGTTACTAATTGACAAAAAGTATTTTGTCTTAACCTCTCACAAATGGACGATAACTGATCCATAAATGGAAGCAACTTATGCTTCCACCGATAGTCGCTTCAAAGCCAGTCACCAACCAGAACAAATCCGGCCCAAAAGTAAGGATGCTCATATTTAGGATTAGACATCAGCTTTAATTGTGCAAAGCGCAGTGCTTCGGCTTTAGGTAGACCATTTCTCAAGCCTCTGTATAATTCTTCCATCAGTAAAGTGGTAGATTCTGCTTCTACTAACCATAGGCTAGCAACTGTACTACGCGCACCTGCCTGTGCTGCTATCCCAGCAATTCCTAATGCCGAGCGCCGATCTCCTTTCGCTGTTTGGCAAGCACTTAGGACAAGTAGATCAATTCCAGAACGTTCAGTTTTTAATAAAAATTTTAGTTCTTTAACAGTAACAGGAACGTCCCAAGCCAAGACAAAAGTTTTTTCTGGGTCAGAGCTAAATTGACCGTGAGTACTAAGATGAACAACTACAAGTTGATTCTCTTGCATCTTTCGTTGAAAATCGTCAGTGGTAAATTGGGCATTGAGTAGTAGTTCTGACCCGGCAGCAGTTTTTGTTTTAATGCTTGTGACTTCCTTTTTAACTTCAGGGAGAGCTTTGAAACTTTGAGGAACTAACGAATTATTGAAACTAGGCCCTATCTCAGAAACACCTGCAATTAATGCTCTAATATTTTTTGGATTTAAAGCTCGGCTTGGCCAAAAATTGGAACTTGAAGCTATTGAAATGTTGTAATGCTTTACTAGATAATTTTCCCCATCGTACAGCATAGAAACAGGTAGATTTTGAAAGTAAGTATCTAGCACCAATACTAAATTCCCCGAATCAGGTAAATGCTTTTTGATAGGCGCAAATACTAGATTATAAATAGTTTGAGGGTAAATAATTAGATTAGATTGTTTAATTCCAGTAAGCTCCTTATTTTGAGCGCCAGAAATTAAACTATCAATACTATTGTTAAGTAGTTGGAAATCTATAGTATGTCGATAAAGAGAACCTTGCGAAGTCCGAACAATTGCTTCGGCTCGGTTTTTTAATTTAATTAAATATATTATCGGTGGTAAGTTAGCTACTTTGGGACTATCAATTAAAGAAACTGATGTTAGTCTGCCGCATTGTAAAAAAGTTTCTAATTCAGCGATTTTGAGCTTTTCTTGAGTTTTGATTACCTCTTCTAAGTTGGGGTTATTTTGAGATAGATTTAACTCCATATACTCTTGATAAACAGGTTCAACTTTCTCTTTAAACTCCCATTGAATTTCTGGATTAATTGTTAAAATACTACCTCGAACTTTGTCAAGAGTACTGATAGTTGCTTTATATGCTTGCGTTGCCTTATCAAAATCATTAGTGCGCTGATATAAGCGCCCTAATTGCCATTGCCACTTGTAAGCAATGTCCCAAGCTTGTACTGATTGGGCTAGCCCCATCGCTTGTTTTAAATATTTTCTAGACTCGAGTTCTTGTCCTAAAGAGCTATAAATGTTGCCAACAGTTCCTGAAGCATAAGATTCTGCTCGTTCATTATCTAGCTGCTGAGCCAATGAGCGGGACTGTTGAGCAAAGAACAATGCTGCTTTCAATGGATTTTCGCCATTAGAGAAAACAGATTGCTTTAACTCACTGTTTTTGCTAATTTGTGTTAAATTTTCTGCAAAATTAAGCTGAGCGTAAATAGATTCAATTAGTGGAAGTTTCTCAAACTGATTCGGTGTTGTCAATAATTGTTTTACCAATATTTTAAGAAGTTGCCTTCTAGTTTCAATATCTATATTTGTTAGCTCGGGCCATTTCTCAATTTCTAGTAACAGACTTAATTGATATAATTGTGGCAATACCGGGATATCTCTCAGGTTTTGATATTGCTCGAAAGCTGAATTAATGTTAGATCTAGCTATTATGAAAACTTTTTGTTTGCCTTCAGGGTCGTCCATTATCTGATATCGACTCTTAGCTTGATTATAAAGAGTGCGTTGCGTATTCGCCTGACTTAATAATAATTGATTATTAAAACTTGATTCTAAACTCAGTTTTCTAGCCATTATAGAAGACTTTGACAAGACAACTGAAGAGGCTTCTAAATCCCCAAGCATTCGTAACACATCACCTAAATTGCGAAGTCCGATTACTCGCACTTTTAGCATCGGTTGCTTTTGTAAAGCAAGGCTCAGCCGCTCTTGGGATTCTTTTAAAGAGTATTGTCTTTCTTGAAATGAATTAGTACAAAGCCAATTTTTCATTTCCAAAGCTTCAATGAGAACCTGGCAAGCTTGAGGGTACATACCACTAGCCTGAAATGCCAAGCTTTGATTAATCAAGCTACCGCTCATTCCATTAGAGTCGTTTAATCGTTTGTAAGCTTTGTAAGCTGCTTGCCAAGTTTGTTGGGCTGCTTCAGTTTGTCCTTGATGGAGTTGCTTGTATCCTTGTTGAGTAAGGCTTTGTGCATAAGAATGTTCCGAGGGAGTAGACTGAGATTTTGCTTCCCCCTGACACAAAATTATCAGCAAGCTCAAAGATAGTCCTAAGCCTAAGTATTTCAAATTCGATAAGTAATAGATAAATAAACGCCGTTTTCTTGCCATGTTCGAGAGTTCGTATTTGTATCAACTGAAATTAAAGGAAGTCCCCAGTCGAGCCGAGCATTAAAGCGATCGCTTGACTGGTACTGCAAGCCTAATCCCACAGAAGCTAAAGTGCCTGTAAAATCTGGGTTTAATTCATCAGATTTACCATTGTTCCAAGCAGTCCCTAATCCAATAAATGGTATTACGTGTATTTCTCCCTCTTCTCCTGTCCAAGCTCTTATACGTAATTCCGCAGAAATAAGAGCTGCATTGTCAGCTACAAAGGTATCTTCACGGTAGCCACGTATAGTAGTTGCACCGCCTAAGCTAAATTGCTCTAATGCGGCAAGGCGTCTGTCAGCCAATTGTATTTCTGCCCTTGCCAGTAAAACTACATTGCTAGATAGCTGCCGCAACCACGCAGCTTGACCTTGCCAGGATAAAAATTGACCATCAGGAGCAGAATTATTGATAGTTGCATCAAACGCATCAATGCCCCAACTAAACTCAGAGCGTAATAAGAAAGCTCCTTTAAGGTAACGTTGCGTCCAATCCTGGAAAAATCTCATAGCAGAAATTCGTGTACGCCCTGTTGAATCTGCTCCTTTAGTCAACGGGTATGGAGTGCCATCAATTGATGAATCACTTTCGAGCCGGGAAAACGTCAATCCCAAAGCAAATTCTTGGTAGGATTTGTTGTCAGCTTTTCTGATTAATGGTTGACGATAAGTAAACTGGTAAGCACGAGCATTAGAAATAAGATCTAAACTACTAAATGGGCGTTCAATAATATTGGTCGAAGCATTTACGTAGTCAAACTGTAAAGTCCCATTTTGTGGATTGATGGGGATAGAATAGCTGGTTGCAATAGTGCTACTTCCATCAGTATTTCGATATCCGACACTCAAGCTATCACCCAGTCCTAATAGGTTGGCATGATTTAATTGAATTCCACGTTGAAAGCTACCAACAGCAGGTGAACGATGGTTATCTAAAAAAGCTTCCGCCTTGAATGGCTCTCGCTGCTTTACTAAAATGTTTAGGACAGTTTTACTGATTTGAGAGCTTTTATTTAATTCTGCCGAAATCGTCTCAATTAAAGGATCTTGCTGCAACAGTAACAAAGCTTCAGTTACACGATTGCTATTAACAACTTCATTTTGGCTTGGTAAGCGTGAAAGAACGTAGTTTTGCAGGTGTGAGCCACCTGTAATGTTAATTTTCTCCAGTTTTCCTTCGACTACCTGAATAGTGATTACTGCTCCATTCGCATTAATTGCTTGATTTTCATTAATTGGGATGAAAGCACCAGAAGTAACGTACCCTTGTTCTAAATATAAGTCTGTGACTGCACTCCGAGCAGCGTACAACTCAGTTAGAGTGATTTCTTTTCCTGTAAAAGGTGCAACTACTGCCTCTAGTTGTTGTGTGGTTAAAACTGTATTACCTTTGAAAACAAATCGGTCAACTTTAAAAGTTACTTGATTTGAATCAGGGATTTCATTAGGAGATTTAATAGAAGCAGGCTCTAGTGTTTGTTTTCCACTCGAAGGTAAAGGTGGTAGAACTTCTTGAGGTTCTCGTATTATTGGAATTGGTGTAGGAATTTGATCTGGATTGACTGTTTGCGCTAACACAGGCTTAACTGTTAAGCTCAAAATAATTAGAAAAACAATTGCTCCATAAGCATTATTTAAATATTTGAATTTTGGCATAACCCCAAAGGTTTATGATGGTACAAGCTGAAGCAATTTTCTCAAAATCTAAAGATTTTTTCAGTGAAAACAGTCTAAACTGATGTTTTTGTTTGATATCTTTTATTGCTGCTCATCTGGTTTTTGAGATTCTTCAGGGCGGTGGCAAAGAGCTTCTGTTCCAGATGTATATCCAACTTCATCAGTGGGTCTTTTTGTAAAACTTATCGTCCCGTCACCATTATTTATTACTTCTTGCACCTCAACAAGTTGGGATGATAAATCATTCTCAGTTGATTCTATAACCTCCTGAGATTGGGAAGTTGAAGCAGGGGTGGACTCATCAATCCAACCAGAAAAACTGCTGAGGTCTTCAATTGGGCTAGTTGGAATAACTCCTGTTCTTGCATCCACAAACTCTGTTGCTTCTCCTAACCGTGCAGTGCAATTTTGAGCAAGTTCGGGTGATTGAATTGCCGATAGAGCTATTATTTCTTTGGTGTAACCAATTTTTGGTGCATTAATCAAAACTCTACCATTAACTCCTCTGTCAGAGGTTGCTGTCACTTCACTTCCAGGAGCAATAAAGACTCCTCTAGCATTGATTTCCACATTGCCGCCCTGTCCTTCCTCTGCATTGGCTGCAATCTTGCTGTTTTCTAATATGGCTAATACACCACCGTCAAATTTTATGTTACCGCCGTTACCATTGCCACTTGCAGTAGCAGTAATAATACTGGAATCTTTTAGTTGCAAATTATTCTGTGCATATAGCGAAAGGTTGCCGCCTTCGCCGGAAGCAGTGGATGCTGCAATAGAACTTTTTTCGTCTAACAGGATGGAGTTTCCTGCATTAATTGTAAGCGTCCCAGCATTGCTTTTACCCTCATTTTCGACGCTAACTTTTCCACCATCTGTCACATTCAAATCTTGAGTATTGATTATTACTTTTCCTGGAGAGCCACTCGGTATGGGGGGAGCACCAAATATTCTTTGAGCGTCTGTATTAGCTCTAGTAGCAGATGAGCCGATTGAGCCGCTTACTTTTACATTGTTAGCATTGATAGTGAGGACTCCAGCAGAACCAATACCTAATGTGGAAGTATTAGCAAATGCCCGCTTCCCTACTAACATTCTTGATGTATTGATTGTTAAATTTCCAGCGTTCCCCTCACTAAAAGTTTGAGAGGCTAAGTAGCTAGGAATAAAAGGTCTCCCTGAATTAATTAATTCAATAGAATTAGTTAACTCTATTGAATTAGAAGCAGTTAAAAACACATTTCCTCCAGCCCCATTCCCTAATGTTTGAGAGGATATTAATCCTCCATTTTTAGCCTCTAAATTGATTGTCGAGACTCTGATGTCTCCGGCTTTTGCAAAAGTATTTGAGGTAGTAGTACTAACAATGCTACTAGTGAAAAGAGGATTTAAAGATGAAAAGCCAATCAATTTTATAGAATTAAAAGCATTTACAGTTATATCCCCTCCATTACCACTACTGTAATTTCTAGAGCTTATAGCTGCTCCTCCTTCACTCACTAAGTCTTTACCATAAACGTCTATATTTCCTCCATTTGCAGAACCTAATGACTCGGTTCTCAAGAAACTAGTAAATCTTCCATCTGGAGATATGCCGCTTAAATTAAATGACTCATCAGATTTAACTGTAATCCTACCCGAAGGTGAATTTTGATTTTGAATTAGAATTGCTGCTCCCTCATTTAAGGATACGTTCCTCCCCTGTATATTAATAGAGCCGCCAGCATTTCCACTGGTATCGATTAACGCTTGCTTAGAGAAATAAATATCATTAAAAGAAGGCACTTCTTCATAACCCAAAGTCCAGCCTTGATCAGTTTGATTAAGACTAACAGTACCAGAGCTAACACTGCCTATAGAAATTGTTCCTCCCTCTGCTACCAACGTTCCACCTTCTATGTTGACACCACCGCCTACCAAAGCTAGATTTTTACCTGTCTGTACTAATAGACCAGTTGAGTTACTGTTCCTAATGATTGGTGTATTTCTTGAGCTTGGAGCAGTTAAACCATCACCTCTGCCCTGCACATTAATCGGATTTGGATTCCTAAACTTCAAGCCGATTGGAAAATTGATTGCCAATAGTGGTGGTGCTTGAGGGTTTATAGCATTGAACTCCAAGTTTTCACCAAACTCAATGGCATCAGCAGTACTTGCTAAAAACGAGCCACCAATATCAATCCCTGCATTTTGTCCAAAGTTAATTCCGCTGGGATTGAGTAAAATTAAGTTAGCCGTGCCATTAGCTTTAATTAACCCATCAATAATAGAAGCTGAGCCTCCGGTAACTCTAGTGATAATGTTTTCAACGTTTAAAGCATTGTTGAACTGAGTCGTACTTCCAGTAACAACAGAAAATGCATCTAAGCTGTGAAATAAGTTTTGACCTATTGGAGTTCCACCTTCAATAGTTGTAATGCTTCCTTCGACTTTGACGCTGGTGTTAGTTGGTAAAGTCATGTCTGGCTTAATTTGAGCTTGAGATGGTAAAATAGCTGAAAGAGAAATAAGCCCTGATGCTACAGCTTTACTGAGAATAGTCTGGTATTTGCTTTTCATCAAGACCTCGTGCGAAGTTTTTAAATCTTTGAGATTTAGGCTAATTTGGTTAGCTTCAATTATCACTGTGAGCTATACATACTCAAAGTTTCGTGCCAGTTTTATGGCAGTATGATTTCGGGAAAAGTCTCCCATCTCTGTATTTGGGTATCTGTTACGTTTATAGATTCATTTTTTGTGGATTGCTTATTGTTGCTGATAGTGAGTAGCGCTCCTTATAA
Source organism: aff. Roholtiella sp. LEGE 12411 (assembly GCF_015206995.1). Taxonomy (GTDB): domain Bacteria; phylum Cyanobacteriota; class Cyanobacteriia; order Cyanobacteriales; family Nostocaceae; genus Komarekiella. The sequence goes on from NZ_JADEXR010000027.1 coordinate 52,600, forward strand.
TCACAAAACACTGATAGTATACAGCAATAAGCAGCATATTCAATACTTTTGTAAGTAAAAAAAATACCATTTTTTTTAATGAATATTAGCTTGACAATAAGCATTTTAGTTTCTAAGAACTAAGGCGATTTGGAAAACCCATCAGATGTATTGAAAGTTGAGCTTAGTAGGCTAAACAGTCTGATATTACTAGCTTTGATGGATTTAAATTTAAGTTCAAAATAGCTCTTTCCCGCACCAAATACTACCTAGTAAACAACGGATCAAAATACTTTCAAGTCCATTTTTTTATTATCGATATCAGAGCTATATGTAGCAGCTATACCTCATAGATTGTATTTTCTCTATAAAAATCATAATAAATTAATCTTAGTAAAAACTTTTAATATCGATTGAAAAAGTTACGCAGATTTATATAAGGTTAAATTCTGATCGTTAAAATATTTGAAGGTATCGTCACGCGCTTTTAAGCAAATTAGTAATAGAGTGCATCTTTCATAAGAGATCCAAAACTTTGCCTGTGACACCTCCAGTAATCGTGCCACTGATTATAAAGATGAGGAAAGTTTTCCAACCTTGAATAGGATTACCACTCAACTCCAAAGTACCTTCATTAAGCCAAACCAGTAGGGCGAAAATCACGATTCCAAGTACTGTCTTACTGAAGTAAATAATACAGTCCATCTGCTTGGTTTAACTCCCAAGCCAGTCCGCTGGGGTCTGTTTTGCGACACCAGAGGGTAAATTCCACATAGTCTCTAGATTTTTGGCGCAGGGTAGCTACATCTACTTTTAACCTTTTGGCTAAACCTTGTTCATCATAGCTTCGAGCTTTTGCTCTTGTTGGCTGATGATGATACTGGCGAGATGGTTGAGATTGTCGTTTAGATGCAGATGCATTGTTTTTAAGGTATGTGTCCATCCTGTTGTATGCATCTTCCAATTTTTCTACGCGAACGCTCAAGGTTTGGTTTTGTTGCTGCAAATCTGTAGCATCACTGTGTTGAAGTTGTAATTCTAATTGTGAGATGCGCTGTATTAGCTCATTAATTTTTATATTAGTTTCAACTTCAGCTTTAGTATGAACTGTGTTATCGATGTCCGATATCAACTGCTGTAAGCCATTAAGAACATCCTTTGTGCGTCCATTGCGATGCAACCTAGCAAGTTCCCGTACTACTGTCACCAAGACAGTGGGGACGCGGATCATAAGGCTTGGGGGTTGTTGGGACTGCTGATTAGGCATGGCGATATCGAAGCTGATATCAATATTTTAGGCGGGGATTGTAGCGGACTGCAATGCTAATAGACTAGTCAGGAGTGCAAAACTCCAAACCTTTATGTCACGTTAAATTTTGCACATATCTTGTCTTTACCCCACCTTCGTCTCAACAACGCTAAAGTTTATATACAGCAAGGGTTTTCAGACTATTTTGCAGGTTTTTACGTTATTTTATTCAAAATTATTTCCGAACTTGCATAAATCTTGTACTACACCCCGATAAGTCTACAAATATTTCATCAGGGTTTAACTTTAGCAAATTTATGTTGCCAGATGGGTAGAAAATAAAACAATACTTGGCTTGTGAAAAAATATTAATTATTAAATCACTCAATCTTTCACCAATATTAATCAAACGAGATCGGGACAGGAATACCATTTAACCATCTGAATAGATTTGAGGCTTAGTTTGCCTCTAGTGGCGGGATTAAGCGGGGGTTGTACCGCCAATTCAGATTTGAAGGAGCCACTTTTGATGATTAGTAGTTGAGTTGAATTGAATTTACATCGCATTGGATAAGGTCAACCTATTGGAGGATTAGATCATGGATTTGAATACTTACTTGAAGTTGTTAAATTTATTGGATTCAGAATCTCAAAAAATCATGCTTGAGTTGCAAGCCATGTTCTCTGCAGCAGGTCTTGCAGTAAGAGGCCGTGGAACGCATACCGACGGAATTATAGTCAAAGGGAACTTAACGGTATTGCATAGCAGTGATGTCCCCTCTCATTCGCTATTCACACCAGGTAAAAAATATGATGTTATTTTTCGTCATGCAAATATTGTGGGTGGTGCAAAAGATGACGCTCTTATAAACGGTCGTGGCTCAGCTATTAGAATTGGAAATATAGGTGATGACCTAAGTAAGCCCCGACTACTGGATCTTGTACTCAATACTGGTGAAGTTTTCGGACTCCCAACAGCCCGATTGTATCATCAATTTTTTGGTTCAGATTTTCATCAAAAAAGTGACATGCTTGCCAGTGGCAGTTTAAGAAGGTATGCAGTGGAGGCAGCCTTACGCAATCCAGATTCGTTTACTGAATTGTACTACCACACACAGCTTTGTTATGAATGGGTGGATTCCAAAAAGAAATCCCGTTATGCCCGCTTTCGCCTTTTAAATCCTAATCAAAGCACGGAAGGCGGTTTATTAGATGACAATGTTGAAATAGGTCCTAGACTGGTATTACCCAGAAAACGGGGCGATACTCGCGAAAAAAATTATCTGAGAAATGAGTTTCGCCAACGATTAGCTGACGGAAACATTGTGGAGTACGTCTTGCAAGCCCAATTCAGATCGATTGAGGATGTGGCCGTAGATTGCAGTAATCCATGGGATCCAAACACCTACCCTTGGCTCGATATAGCAGCCATAGTGCTTAATCAAGATGAATCTGAAAATGATTATTATCAAGAAATTGCCTACAATCCAGGCAATACTCATTATGATTTAAAACTTCCCGATTCATATAGTGTAGATGATTTTGCATCACTGGGAGTGTCTGGTGCCTTAGTTCATTATTTTGGCTCCATTGTTCGTGCTGAACGCACTCAGTATTTGTATGGAAGTAAGGATGATTTGCCTGGAAAACCAGATTATTTCCCTCTCCCAGTGACTGAAATTCCTTCTAAAAGATTCCTTTTTCTATTAGAGAAATATAATTTTCTTACAGATAATTCATACCCTTCAGACGGTGAGCACGACAAGATTGAAGCACTTGTTTCAGCCATGCCTACTACAGCTTTGGATTTGGCAGTTGGCAGTACTGATCCCACCGATATTCCTGACAGCTACTTTTTAGAACGTCGGCTCAATGGGTACAATCCAGGTG
>NZ_JADEXR010000196.1 GCF_015206995.1 aff. Roholtiella sp. LEGE 12411
ATCGTCCAACGCACAAAGCCCAACGCCCAATGCCCAATGCCCAATGACCAATGCCCAATGCCCAATGCCCAATGCCCAATGCCCAATGCCCAATGCCCAATGCCCAATGCCCAATGCCCACAAAGGGATGAGTTTCCCGTCGCTTTCGATCAAATCAGCTAACTACTCAATGCCTTGAAAAACCGTTGTAAACTCTTGAACACATTGGGCTTTTTCGCAGGTATAGCGTCAGTTGTTGTTTGCGGTTGTCCCTTAGTAAGGATGATATCTAACTCATCACCTGATGGTTTTTTGGGTAATTCAGCAATTTTTTGATATTCGCCATTGGTTTCCAGCCAAACTTCCCACTGTCCTGGATAGCAGCGATATACGGCAGTTTCATCATCTACAGGACGCAGGTAATAAGCGGATTCAATGGTACTGATAAAACGATCGCGGATTTTTCTGGCTGTATAACCAATACCTACAACTCCAGAATCTTCTAGGCGAGGATTTAACATGACTAAAGGACGTGAGGCGATTACTTCACACAACTTTTCTAGTTGTGGTACTTCCACGGAAGTAGGGGCAATAAATAAGAAGATTTCATCCTCTGGCTGAATTTTTGACTCTAAGGAGGCGGCCCTACCTGTACCAATATCCTCAATTTTAAATGGTGCATCTGCCCAATCGCGGCGGGCAAGGGCAGCACCACCAGCATCGGCAAAGAAAATCTTTAAGCGGGAATCATAAGCGGTAAAAACTGGTAGAAATTGATCCGCTACTGTTATGGGTTTGAGTTCTGGGAATAGGAACTCAACTTGTAGGCGAGTACAACCATCTGCAAGGGCAGCTTGGGTAGCTACACGAGCTTGAGCGATCGCATCTTCAAGACTGTTGGGAAGTTCACTCATATTCTGTATCATACTGAAGTGTCTACTCCCATTGTTTCAGTAGTTCAGGGTAACTGAAGCTTTAGATCAGGTTTAACTCAAAGAGCTACTCACAGCTTGGATGATCCGTGGCAGTGAGCGCCGCGAATAACTCAGTGGGGATTCGTACTAAGGGGATAGATTATTTTATTTCTAAAGCTATACATCTTCAGCAAGACAACCTGGTGGCAAGAAAACGTTATTGTGAGGATGCAGAAAATGGCTAGTATCATGGCAGAAAAGAATCATAATGACGAAATTGAAACCAATGATTTGCCGCAGGAGATTACTGAGTCCTACGGTACTGGTGTGAAAGACTTGCCGGGGTATAATATTGGTGGGCGATCGCAACAGCAGGAAATACGGGAGTATACACAAACCAGTCCTGAACTTACTGGCGGTGATATTGATGCTTATTGGCAAGACGCAGATGCAGTAGGGGATGAAGCTGTTGGTGGTACTGCTCCCACTCCTGATCAAAATTTAACTGAGGAAATAGAAGCAGCAGTTGGTCTAGAAATGGATGATGCTGCATTTCTGCGTACCAACGATATTTTAGAAGAACGAGACGATTCTCGTTGGGAATTAGATCCAATGTCTTCCGAAGATTACCAAAATCGACGGGAGTAAACCAAGGTAATTACCTGGGATGACTTGTGTCAAGTTGCAAAAACAGTAGAATTCAATTGTTCATTCGGAGTTTCGAGTTTTCATATCGGAACTCCGATTTATAAATTGAGAAACCCCAAATTCCAGATGCTTTACCTGATTACTAGGGGAACAGTAAAGCTCAATACTTTACCCTATTTAGTATACTTTTTGCTTTCAACTTTGGCTATTTATCCAACTAAAAATATTTTTAAATAATATTACACTCCGCTCGATTGATATTCTATTTTTAATAGTTCCTCTTTTTGATTTAGATACATCTCTATCTTCAGTGAGGTAAAACGTCAAATATACATTTGATATTGTTGCTACTGATACATATTAATTGCAATCGGAGTTGATAATGACATACACCCAAACTGGCGACCCAACTATTCGTGAGCATGTTCAAGCTTGGCAAAGATTGGATGTTGATCAACAGCTCGCGTTGTTTTGGTTCATTTACAAAGAAATGGGTAGCTCGATTACACCAGCTGCTCCTGGTGCTAGTACTGCTTCCTCAGAAATTGCTGAAGGTTTGTTTAATCAAGTTAAGGAATTATCTCACGAAGAACAGTTGCAACTTCAACGTGATTTAATTAATAAAGCAGATACCCAACTTTCTCGTCAATACGGCTCTTTGGGTGATACCACCAAGCTGCTATTTTGGTATCGACTATCTCAAGGCATGGATAATGGTACTATTATTCCAGTGCCTTCTGATTATAAACTTCCTTCAGAAGTTGAAACATTATTTAACAAAATTCAAGTCATGCCTTTTGAACAGCAAATTACTCTTTTCCGTGATTATGTTGCGCCTATGGGTGCCGAACCAAAAGCAGGTGCTGAAATTTAGAAATTTTGCGCTTTTTTGCGCTGCTTAAGTCTGGGTGTTTTAGCGTTTCAATGGTTACGGTTAATCCTCAACTGCTAAAGAAACGTAATTTTAATGAATTGGGAATTGGGAATTTATTATAGGTTCCCAATTTCACAGCAAAAATTATTTTATCATTTTTAATTTAGGACAGGTAGAAAAATTAAATTATAGGAATCCTATTTAATTTTTGAAAAAAATTCAGTACACCTTTATTACTTCTTCCCCATGCCCCATTCCCTATCCCCAATTCCCTATCTCTACAAGTCAGTTCACGAATCAAATCGGATTACTATAAATATTATAAATAAATACAGAGTAAAAACTAAACTTTTAATCTGTGCTCATTTCATGTATGTCTATTATTAGTAATTTTGCACCCTAAAATCGCTACGCTCTTTGTTTTATACTTAGTAGTCTAAGTTTTGATTGAAAGCGATGGGAAACTCCATCCCCAGGTGTCTGTAGAGGGATGCGCCCCGCCGCTTTGAGCATTGGGCATTGGTAGCTTCTTTCCCATGCCCTCCATACTTCTCTACGAGAGGCTGCGCCAACGGCTTCTCTACAAGACGCTACGCGTTAGCGGAGCTTTCGCTTTAGCGATACGCTCATTACAAGCCCTCCATTATTATTTGGTGAATGGATATTGACAGATAAAATCAAAATAATCTTCATTACTTTATGACTAATAAACGCTTATATCATATTGGCTTTGGACAAGATGATTTTGGTTCATCTGCTCCCAGTATTGCTTTATTATCTGGCGATCCTGAACGTGCATGTTTAATTGCTCAAACTTATTTGCAAGACATGCGCTTGTTGTCGGAGAATCGGGGACTCAATAGCTATGTGGGAAACTTACCAAATGGTCGTAGTATCGTATCCGCTACCAGTGGTATGGGTGCGCCTTCATTGAGTATTGTAGTTAATGAATTAGTACAAGTTGGAATCAGGAAAATTATTCGTATTGGAACTTGCGGCTCAATTCAATCTTATATAAATATAGGTAGTATTGTAATTAGTAGTGCGGCATTGTGTCGCCAAGGTGCAGCAAATGATATTGCACCTGTAGAGTATCCAGCCGCAGCTGATCCGTTTCTGACAGTTGCTTTAATTAAAGCAGCACGAGAATTAGAGATTGAGCATTATGTAGGAATTACAGCATCAGTGGATACTTTTTATGAAGGACAAGAACGTAGTAATTCAGCGAACCTAAATTTAATGCGATCGCTGCATGGTATTACAGAAGAGTATCGGCGTTTGAATGTTTTGAATTACGAAATGGAATGCGGTACGCTATTTAAAATGGCGGGTGTGTATAATTTTGCCGCTGCTGCTGTTTGCGGTGTAGTTGCTCAGCGCACCTTTGCTGAAAATGTGATTTTGCCAAAGAAAGATATTGCCGTGGACAATGCGATCGCTACTACTATACATGCATTAGCAAACCTTGAGTGAGCTAACAAATCTTTAGCTATATCCAGGACTTACATAAGTGTCATATTTTTAACGCCAGAGGTTGTCCAGAGTCAAAGGTCAAAAGTCCAAAAAACCTTGATTTTTGAACGCCACTTGCTTTAAGTCGGCAGAGCCGCAAGGGCGCAGTGGCTCCCCTTGACCCTTGACCCTTGACTCTTATACCAGAAGCCTTATGTGCCAGTTGCGTAAGTCCTAATATCTTTAAATTTCTCTTATCTAACTTCTTAGTATGTCATGTTTTGATGTAGTCTAAGTACTTTTATCATGTCTTTACTTAAACTTTAATTTAAGATTAGTGTTTATATGTACTATATCTTTAGTAAGATGCTATTCGTCCTATAAAAACACACCAAATTAGTAAAAAATAAGTATTTTTAAACAAAATCTGGGTTGGTAACTCAAACAAAACAAACATAAGTTTATCTCGTAAATAAGAATGTCAGGTTTTAATCAATAATTATGGTTGTTTTTTATAACAAGTTTAAATAGTTTATTTTTCAACATTTATAAGAACCTTCGGAAAATCAAAACAATATGAAAAATGCTTTGAAGTATTGGCTTAAAACCATTAACATAACTTTAATAGCTTTAATGCCAACCTTGATATTTTTACCATTACCCCAACTGGCAAAAGCTGAAGATCCAGGAGCATGTTTTATGATTACCGCCTCTGGGAAAACAGTAGGATTAGCAAACCTTTGTGGTGGTATAACGATAACGCCGCCCTCGAGCAACGACGATAAAGTTTTTCGGATTCCGATTAAACGCCGTCTTGGTGGAACTCCCATAATTGATGTCACGTTCAATGACAAACAATCCTTTGAGATGATTGTAGATACAGGTGCGACTGGTACTCTCATTACTCAAGTTATGGCGAGTACGCTTAAACTCGAATCTACAGGTTTAATGCAAGCTCAAATTGCTGATGGTAGCCAAGTACAATTCTTGACTGGTAGAGTAAAATCTATAGCCGTTGGTGGAGTCGTAGCCAATAATATTCAAGTAGCGATCGCTCCAAAAGCAGGTATTGGATTACTAGGTCATGATTTCTTTGGCAAATACGACATCAAAATTCTAGAGAAAGAGGTAGAATTTCATCACCGCTAATACTTGCAGTTTTGAAAGATGTAGTATGCTACATTTTGGTATCAAAATTCCTTGTGAGCGCAGTTCATGGAGTCTCTTGCAAAAATCAATTTTTTTGCAAATGAAAGCACAGATGAACACCGATAATTCATCTGTAGTTGCTTTTTCATTCACATCTTTGCCAGAAGTCTACTGTTTAACTACCAAGAAAGCCTTCCAAACCAGGTACATCTACCCAGCTTGCTGTAGCATGAGATTTATGAGCTAAATCCATCAACAACTGAGAATAAACTCCGTCTCGCAGCGATGGGGTCACTTCTTGCTTATGGTCAATTGCTTGCACCCATTGGTCTACTACGCGCATAAATGCCGAAATACGCCCATCAGCATAATTTTTGGGAAATATTAACCGATTGGGTATTTCGATTTCTGTGAGAGGTTTAGCTAACTGAGAACCCAAAACCCGAAAGCCATGTATATAATCTTTTTGATTTTCACTGCCTACAATTAAAGTACCGCGATCGCCATACACTTCTACCCAATGTGTTCTCGGTGCATGAACAACCGCACTGATGGAAACTTGACAAGGTGTCCCATTCGCTAATTCCAGCGCCAGCATACAGGTGTCATCCGTATTCACTGGCTTTAATCCGCCGCTAGTAGGGTCAACTCGTGTGGGAATGGCAGTACTCAAGTGGGCGTTTAATCTGCGTACTGGCCCAAATAGCCAGTGAATGTAATCGAAGGTATGGGAACCCAAAGACCCCAATGCACCGCCTCCTTTATCTTTGTCAGAATACCAATTCCAAGGGCGTGAAGTGTCAGCACGCGAGGAACCTAGCCAATCAATTTTAATCAGGCGCACCTCACCTACATAGCCTTCTGATAACAATTCTGCAAATAATTGCCATTCTGGTATAAAGCGAAATTCAAAATCTACGATCGCAACGACGCCTCTTTCTTTAGCTAATTGATATAGTTCTTTGGCCTCAGTTGCATTTAATGTTACAGGTTTTTCTAGTAATAGATGTTTCTCAGCTTGTAGTACTGTTTTTGCCATTTCGTAGTGTAAAAATGGCGGTGTGGAGATGCTGACTGCTTGCACTTCTGGTAATGCAACAATGTTTGCAATTGTGTCGCAGGCATGAGGGATATTATGGGAGTCTGCGATCGCTTTAGCTTTATTTAAATCTCGATGATAAACAGCCACCACCTCAGTCTGAGGATGTGCTTTGAATGCAGGAATATGAACTTTTTGACCAAATCCAGTTCCAGCGATCGCAACCCCAATCATATTATCTTTACTCCTATAATTATGTAATTTTTATTGCTCATACCAAGCATAGATTTCTTTGGTTGACGAGCGCCCAAGTTGCAGCAGCGACCGTTATTGAATTAAAATTATTGCCTCTTGAACCTTAGTAGAAAGAACTTTTTGCAGCCCTTGCCCAATTTGACCAATTAGTTTGTCAAAAGCTTCTTGATTCGCTGCCAGTTGTTGTTGAAGAACCTTCTCCAATTCTGGCTTTAATTGGGAACACATATCATTAACTTTTCTGTCGCTCAAAAAACTAAAACGAATCCAGCTGGGGATATCTAAATTAGTCTTGATTGCCTCTTGGACACTCTGACGATTTAGCTCCATTCCTGCTGCCATTACTGAAGCCCCGTACACCAATGCAATAGGCCAAACCAAGTGTCCAGTTAGGATGAGAGTGATGATACTAGCTAGAGTGCCTCCACCTATTACTACATTGATGATAAACGCCACTGTGTCGCCAAGGATAGCATCTCCAATTTTTAGTTCTGGGTTGACAAAAGCCGGCTCGATGCTATCCTCAAACCTTAAACTGCTTCTGGGTATCTGAAACTTACGGCATATTGGGTCGGTTTCTGCGGCTAAGTCGGGTTGAATTTCATTGTTAAACCAACTGATGCATTGATTGTTAATTATCTGCTGAGCGAGATCACCTTTAAGCCACTGTTCTGCCCGACTTTTCATAGATGTTTCCAAATCGGCTAAAGTCCGTATTTGGTTTTTTTGCCAGTCTTTTACTCCTGGTCTAACTGCGTTTTCCAGCAATCCATCTGCTAGTGGCTTAATTAACAATTCAATTAACTTTGGGATATGTCTTTCAATTAGGTTTTTGAGCTTTTGTGAGTCCAATAATGTATTAACTTCTTGTTTGAAGGCAGTAGCACGCAGATCCCATCTTCCTACTCGCGCTAATCCCAATGCAATGCATCGTTCAGGTTCCGGATCTGGACGAAGGAGTGTTTCTGGTTCAGGAAAGATTTCTTGACAAATTTGATGTGTAAACTTCATCCGGGATGCACCACCAGTCATTAGTAAAAGTTGCGGCACAATCCCAAGTTTTTCCAGCTTTTCTTGAGCTTCACTTACAGAGTCACGAAACGATTGAATCCAACTATGAAGCCTCAGTTCAGGCAAAGGTTGGTTCAAAATCTCCTCCATTATCGATTTATTGACTTGGGGGATAAAATAAATCTGTTCGTTGATAGACTCGAAGCCACGCGCAAAAGATTGAGGATCGCTGTATAGCTGTTCATTAGAGAAGTAATCTTCCTTAGTTTTACGACAAGCAAGTTCACAACGAGCTTGGTGATGTGGATATTCATCAAATACTTTTTTTAGTAAGTCTGATTGCTCGTGTTTGGCGAGAGTGCGCTCAAAAATAGCCTTGTCAATTAGGGATGCGCCCAAAGTGTTACTTCCGAAATCCACCGGAATTTCTTGTAAGCTCTTAACCAGGGTGAAATCTGTGGTGGAAGAACCAATATCGACAATCAGCACCGATGAAAGAAGTTTTTCATACTCCAGCTTACCGGCTTCCTTGGCTTGCATGAAAGCAGCCCGCGATTCAGGTACAACATTCAGTTTGGCAATACCAGCTTGTTGAAGTAGCTTTTGGTATTCCTCTCGTTCACTAACCGACCATCCTGAAGGACAACCTATATAAAAGTAAGTAGTTTCCCCAGCTTCAATTTGTTTGCTTTCTTTTAAAAGGCGGTAGTAGGTTGCTAGAAAGGTGCTAATTGTTTCTCGATATTTGGAATCGTTATTTGGTTTTTGCTTGAAAGAGATTGTCAGTTGGGTAACGCCAGCTTGAATTAACGCTTGCTCTCCCACAAGATAACCGAGTTTGGGATGCCAACCAAGAGCTGTAATTTGGTTCTTCTTGTTATTAATCTCAAGCATTTCCGGGGGTTCGATGCTCTCGACTATAGCTTTAGCTACAGCTGTTTCACCGTGTCCCAAGTCGAAACCAATTGTTTCTAAAATTTCCATACTCTTATTGTCTGTTATTCTCTAGCCTCGGAATATGCTGGCTCAATTACCCTACCGCGTCTTAGCAAGCGATCGCCTTTCAACAAAGCAGGAGTTAGAGTTACGTAATCTTTGGTGGATGAGTCAATACTTGGCTCGAAGTCAAAATAGTTGCGATCGCTATGGGGGTCGTTTGGTCGGTAAATTTGAGCGTTAATTCCCTGGGACATTAAAATCTGTGGTAGAAGTTTCGCTAGTGCGATCGCCATTTGGGGTTTCTCAAGAAATGATGCGCCCATGAGCTTTTGCAGAAAATTCAATAATTCTGGCAATTCTTCGATACCGCGATCGTCTTGATGTTTGTTTGCTTCTTCAAATCTAGCGACTGCTAAGTCAATTGTGTTGAGAGCATCAGCAAGGTTATCTAAAAGTACTTGGCTATTGACCCCTAGGACAGGTTGAGCTAGTTCCAATTGCTCAGAAGATGTTGAATTATCTTTATCGAGTTGAAGCACAACTTCCAGCCCTAAAAGTACAGAAGCTAGTAAGATAGCCATCCATGCACCTGGGGTAGTTTCAGTTAAGTGGAACAACCAACCTAAAATGCCTATATAAAGAAGTGCCTTAAGCAATTTCAGAATTAATCTGTTGGCGGGAAATTTTACAGCTAAATTAATAATTTGCTGTTGCTCTGTTGGAGCGACTTGAACTAAGTTAGCCGCAGCAAGAGTAGCGATGGACTGGCGCAATGTATCCAGAAAAAAGGAAGCTAGGCGTACTTGAGCTACATTTAGCTGGCTAATGTAAATTCTTTCGAGATTATCGAGTCGATTTTGAACCAGCTTGATTACCTGCTCGATGCTGGTTGTGTTGTCAATCTCTGCCCGCAGTTGGTTGCGTTCTTCGCTAAAAAGTGAACTTATTGTTTTCATCGTGTTGACTAAGACTTTAACGTTAAAACCGTATTCTTGGTTTTAGCGTCATCGGAAACAGCTGTTTAACAAAATTCCAATTATTTCACCGCAAAACTCGGATTGTTAAAGGATAACGATAATGTTCACCTTTGTAAGCTTTGATGGCAGCGAAAGTCACTAAAAATGATTGTAGCAGCATTACTAATAATATTAATGACATAAACATAACTAACAATCCATCTAAAGTTGTCTTTATTTCATTGACAGTACTATTGCTAGTGACTGCAACGCCACAACTAGTTACCACTAAAACTAATGATAAAATAATTACTATTAATGTATAAAAACTTAGCGATATTTGAAAATTCAAAGATTCTTTACCTTGCAAATTAATCCAAGGGTATTGTGCTTTCTTGAATCGCCAAACCAACAGTGGTGCGAAAATATTTATGGGCAAATATAAAGGGATGCCGGCAAATACTAAAAAGAACAATAATAGCCATCCTAACAAAGCCGATATATGACACAATATCGCCCATACACGCATTTCATGTTTAGGTTTTTCTCTCATGGATTTTTATGGGGAATGGGGCATGGGGCATGGGTAATGGGGAAT
>NZ_JADEXR010000197.1 GCF_015206995.1 aff. Roholtiella sp. LEGE 12411
ATCGGATTTACTCAAACAGCTCATTCGGGAAAAATCATCAATATTGGAACCCGGACTTCCATTAGAGGATCTCATGATGAGTATCAACATTTAGGCGATCTCCAGATAAAATGTTTAGGGACTGCTGCGATCGCCTGATTAAAAATTAGAGATTTACCTAAACACTTGCAACCAACCAATCGCAAACGACGGATTTGCAGCCGTTTGCAAAGTTAACTGGAACCATCCATTGGCTGCGGTATTGGTTCCAGATTGGTTCGGAATCGACAATACCGACTGCATCTCCAATTCTTGAAACTAGATCGCCATAAAACTTCCCAGCATTCTCTAAACCTTGCTGCAATTTCAGCTTTAACCCAGTCCATCGTGTTGGCTGATTATCTTTGATTGCACAATTTTCTGGCTTGTGTTCTACACCCTCATGATTTTTGTATATATAGGAAATACCATTAGGGTGTGGAACGCCCTCTAATACTGATTGTGAATGAGTTTCGAGCGTTTCTTTAATTGGTGCTGTTTTGGACTCTGTTAGTGCTTTTGGGTGTGGAACACCGTCAAGACTTGCCGCACTTGCCCTTGCTTTCTCTATCACTCCTGCCAAAGTCGGTATGTGGATTTGCTTATCCATGTGGGACATGATTGCTTGTAACATTTCCCAGTGCTGGCGACTGAGCCGATAAACTTTTCCTTGTTTGCGGTTTTTGGTACTTTCGCGCTCAACACAGAGCGTATCAAGAATCAAGCCAACTATGGCGCAATTACTGACTTGAAACGAGTCTTTGCTGTTTTTCTCCAGTGAAACCGTAAAACCTAGTAGCCGTTTAATATCGGCTCGACGTTCTCGTGCTTTGTCGGCCACCGCCACAACATCAAACGAATCATTGGTGTAGCTCCATCCTTGCGCTAGCTTCTCTATGATTTCAGGAATACCTAAAGAGCAAAGGAAGCGCCGCTTCGCTGCATAAAAACTCTGATCGCCGACATCTGGGTTGTGTTCGCGGTCGGTAAGGTCGTAAGCTACAGCTGTTTGCTCGTCACCAAGCAATACTTTCAGCATTTTCGCACCTCGTGTCAGTTTCTTGGTGCGTTGCAATTCAACTATTTCTTGTGTAATCTCCAATCCAGTATCACGATGCAGCCGCGTTTTTTCGAGTCGGTCACGTTCCGATTTTTTCAGGTTGCCGCTGCTCATGATCGCTCTGATAAATTCCGCCTCATTCATCAGTTCAGCTTGCGCGATCGCTTTATCCTTGGCTGCTTTAAGCTCTTTTTTCTGTTCTGTGTGGGTGTTGCCTTCATTAGTAGTTACTGCCTGCTCTTGGTCATTACACTCAATTTTTAAGGTAAAACCAGCATCGATTAACAAATCATGTAAGGATTGAGAAGGGCTAGCTCTACTGGCATTTGCACGAGCAATAATGCTTAACTTATGCTGAATCCAGGGCATATCATCAAGGCTTATCTCACCTTTAGCAGTCAGTAAAATACCCTGCTCTATTAATTCGCCTATTTGGTCAATTGATGCAATTAGCTTATCAGTTTCTTGTACTTTTTTTACTAAATTTGAAAGTAAATTATCTGGCTCAATTTCTAGTCTTCTTTGCCTAGGACTAACCCAAACTGTCAAATCACATTCAGGTCGATAGCGGAAAAGCATTTGAGCTTGATCCGTAGCACTAAGAACATCTCCAGAGAAGAAAGCGTAACATTTTTCAAAGTGTTGCTTCTCAAAACTCAATGCTGTTCCCATTGTCATTGTATAACCGAGGATCTGATAATTTGTATAAATTTGATCAGCCTTTTGAATTAATTCCTTAATTCCTGGCTCATTACTATTATCGCCATGAGCAAAAAACATTGATTTGTCCGATATTCCCGCTTGTGATAATAGCAGTTCAATAGCTAATAAATCTGTTTTATTTTCACAAGGTATAATGATTTTCTTGCCGATTTTGGCATCATTAATTAGTCTGGTTAATATCTCGTCTTTATGCTTGTTTTGGTTCAAGACTATTGGTTGATGGTTAACTCCTTTTTTGCCTGTATGCTGAACAATAAAAGCTGTCTTATTGTCACCACGTACTTGTTCAATGTAGTTTAAAGTTTCATCACACAGGTCACGGTCACTGCCAATAGCATAAACAGCATTTTTAATCAGCCATTCTATCTTGACTCGTGCTTTTACTCTCAATGTACCTTTCAGGTTGCTATTAGTTTGAATTGACTTGAGAACTTGCTCAATTTCATCAATAATTAAGATAAATGGTTCTCCCTTAGCCCATTTTTCCGGGTCAAACATTGCAGCTAAAGATACATCTGTAATAGATAGTCTCTTCGCAGATGTTACGCCTAATTGTAAATCTTTTAATTCATGATGATGGAAACAATCAAACTTGGGTGCAGTGTTGCTCAAAAGTGCGTTCAAGTGAGCTACTTGGATAATTCTATGCTGCCACTGCTGACACCAACTACTTAGCAGAAAGCTTTTACCTATACCCCAATCACCTTTTAAACCAATAATTCCACTCGGTATGCTTTCAAGTTGAATTGATGGTAGAAACCCATTTTTAATGCTGATCTGAGGAATGCGTGTGAAGTTAAATTTAGCCCGCAGCTGACGCTTAGTCTCGTATTCCGCTCTCCAGTCTTTTTGAGGGATTTCTTTTGAAATTAATTTCGGAGCTTTAGAAAACTCCCTAGAGGCTTCTTCTGCAACTAATCTGGCTTTTTTGGAAAGTTCTATTTCCGAACTGAGGGCTTGGAGTAATTCACTGCTTGCTCTGTTTGTTACAATCCAATCAGCAATATCACCACCAGATGGACACTGCGGCCATAACCTCAACGGTTCAATTATAAGAAAAGGAAGCTCAATCTTAGCAGCTGCGATCGCTAATTTTTGAGCCTTTTTTCTTCCCGGCTCGTCATTGTCGGGGAAATAGACTACACCAAGAACGCCACAATCTTTAATTTCTTGCAGCCCCACCAACAACAATTCATCAGACCAGCTGCCACCTTGAAAAGTGAAACTTAGTAATTGAAGAACCGAACGAGTAATGTCAACGCACTTTTCGCCCTCATTCCCTAATACCCATTTACCCGCGCCAAATGAGCGTATTTCATCAATCCGGTAGGGATGCCAAGTTTGATCTCCCTTCCCTTTTACTACTTCACCGAAGAGGCAGGGGGAAGGGGGCACGGAGCAGGGGGAAATGACCCCTGACTCCTGCTGTGAAGCGGAGCGGAACATGGGTCTGATTCCCCCACCTCTTACAAGTGGTTCAACAACAAAGGCAGGAGGCAGGAGGCAGGAGGCAGGAGGCAGGAGGCAGGAGGCAGGAGGCAGGAGGCAGGAGGCAGGAGGCAGGAGGCAGGAGGAATACTGTTTTCGCCCTCTGCCCGTGACCAGAGGGAACATGGGTCTGAGTCCCCCACCATAATCTCTGCCACAGGTGGCCAAGAATTGGGCAGGGTTAAAGCCCCGTTCAAATTCTTCACTCATTACTCCTGCCCTCTGCCTCCTGCCTTCTTTACGTGAGGGCGGGGTCGAATCCCCATTTGAACCGTCCCCCCTGCTAAGATCTCCCTGCACAAGAGCCTCTTTTTCAACATCTGTCCGACGGTGGTGAGGAATCGTTATTTTACTGCCATCTGGCTTTTCGATTCTCAGCACCCATTGATTAGGAGAGTATGGGTAGGTGATTTCAAAATTTCTACCAATGCTGACTCTGGCAGGTTGGTTAACTGGGTGCGGTAATGCCGCTAGTTTGATCTCGCTCGTGGGTATCGGCGCAGGAGTTGGCAATTTTCGTGGTTGTTCCACACCCCTAGACTTTTTGTTTATATAAGGGGGGTGTGGAACATTTTCACCCATTACCTCTGCCCAGGGACGAATAGCCTCTCTAATTTCAGAACTCGCGCATTCAAGCCCCCAACAGTGATACTTGCCGCTTTTGGGGTCAATTGTCAGGCTACCTTCGCACACCGGACATACATAACGGTGCTTGCCTTTTTTTGGGGTCAGCCGATCTGAGAAATTTCTAATGTCGAACTGTTCTAAGGTGGTCATACTTCCACCCCCAAACTTGCTTTCTCTCTAACTCTTAAGCACTCATTGTTATTGAAGGAGGCAGGAGGCAGAAGGCAGGAGGCAGAAGGCAGGAGGCAGGAGGCAGAAGGCACAGGGCAGGAGGCAGGAGGAAAACTGCTCTCTATCTTTTGCCTTCTACCTCTTTCAATAATTACAACTGTATGATTTTGTAACATTTTTGCAGCTTCCAATGATGGTTGTGTCCATCGGAGCTACCCACAGTTAGGACAAAATTATCAATGCTAAAACTATTCTTTGGTTTCAGTACCGTTAACTTTGCCACAATGATGCAGACACTGTTAAATTGAAATTAAGTTTAAATTCCGGTTGGTTGCTTTGGGGCAGTACCAAAAGTCTGTTTGTGGGCAGCTAGCCGATTTCTTATTGTGAGAAAGTGTGGCGTTACCTACCTTTTAAGTTTTTGTTAAAAAGAAGGCGCAGCACTATTTTCCAGCTTCCAGCATCTTAGCTAGGCTTTCAGCATCGAATTGATTAAGGGCTTCTATCAATTCCTGAAACCGTCGATATTTGTCATCTGCCCACTCGTCGGGAGTGTATCCCAAGACCTCGCAGAATTTAAGGTAATCTGCGCGCCAATGAAAATTTCCTGAAAGATTCTTAAAAGTTTCAGCTATTTTCAAAGATTCTAGATTAGGGTTGGGTTGTTGGTCGGTGGTATTGTTTAGTAGATGCTTAGACATTAATAATTGCGATCGTTTCGCCTAGTTTTGAGGAAAAATTCTAATCAATTGCAGCAATATCGCTTCAAGGCTTTGTAGTGCTGCATTGGTTGTTCGCTGGTGTTCTTCAAAGTTTTGCTGGTGTTGTTCCGAACTTTCGCGTAATTCAAGCAACACATTATCTAAAATCGCGCTACGAGCGAGAACGCGGTCAACGTTACTTGTAAGTCCTCGCATTTCCTGGCTTAGTTCGTCTAGTTGTGCTTGAGTATTAGATTGCCGGATACTCAGATCAGCTTGTTGATCTGCAACACGCTCTAGTATTCCCTCTATTCGATCTAACCGGCTTGGCTGTTCTGGTGTGTTGGTCATAATCCACTGCCTCCGTTGCGATCGCGCAAAATGCGAAGAATTTCACCCACGTCAGAGGACAAAGCATCTAACCGATTATCTACCTCGTTGAATCGGGCGGTGGTTTCTGTCTGGAGTCGCTCTAGTCGTCCCTCAATACGGTCAAATCGCTGGGTGACTTGGACGAAATTGCTATTGGTGGTTTCCACAAATGTGTCCAATCTGGTGTAAATTTGCGCGATCGCCGCTTGGCTTGTGCCGACTGTGCCAGTAATCAGCTTGATGTTGCTAACTTCTTGCTCTAATGTGCCTAATCTGCGGTAAATATCTTGGATTTGGACTTCGCTCATAGTAATTATTTTAAGAGTTTATAACGCTTGAGCTATGCAGTGCGATCGCCTGTAAATCGTTCTATTTATGATGGTTGCCCCATCTGGCTTTTACGTTTTTGGTTCTACCGATATATAGAACGTTGCTTAGTGAATCAATGGCAAAATAGATTGTCGGTCGTTTTGGGAAGGCGTTTTTTTTCTTCCAGTGGGAGCTAAGGCAGAGTGGCTAGGTCTAGAGTTTGTGGGTTAATCATTCTTCATCTTCCACTAATTTTAAACCTCGTTTACTTGCCCGCCTACGCTGATCACCTAATGGTTCAACTTTGTCATCTTTAGGCAAATTATCTATACAATGCTTAAATAAAACTTTTTCAACGTAGGCGTTTACGCTTTCCCCCGCTTCATTAGCTAAGTCAACTAACTGGTCTGTCACCCAGCTATCTAGCCTATACGTGGTCGCTATTCGCCGTCTTTTGGTCATTTCGAGAATTTCGCTGTACACTCTACCTCCTCAATTGCAGCACATCAGCAGTATACTCACAATCAAAACTTATTAGCAATACAATAACAATATAGTCATCTTATCTGTTAAGAGCAAATATATAAACTAACTGTATAAATAATGTATTGCGAAATCTATTGTATTGCTATTAATATGGCAAATGTGAGGCGACAGAGAAGCACCCACCCTCACCTAGAACAATAATGAGAGCAAGTATTAGACCTCATCTACAACCTTATTTCAAAGCCTTGCAAGGACAAATGGAGTGTGACAGCCTCACAGAGGCGCTAAACCATCTCTTGATGGACTTGAAACGCCGGGGCTATAGCTTTTTAGAGGATTACCAATACAAGCCAGCTATATCTAACAACAAGCCACAGAGCGTCTACACACCTCGGCTGCCCCATCTATCTTTGACATTCTTGGTTCTATCTATGTATTCAACATTTCCTAATGAATCAATTGCAAATTAGATTGCTGGGCGGCTTTGGAAGGCGGTTTTTTCTTCTAATGGGAGCCAGGGTAGGGCTGTTAAATCGATAGTAGAGGGATTAATCATCATCGTCTCCTTTAGTTGTGTCTCCGCCTCTGGTCTCACCTATTAGCTCGATTTCTGGTGAAATTAAGCCTCGTTCCTTACCTATTTTAAAAAAATGCGTTTCTAGATATCTGTTGACGCTAGTATTTTGCTCTCGTGCCAGTTTAGCCAATGTTTCTACGACTAATTCATCAATTCTGTAAGAAACGGGTTTTCTCTTTCGAGTTCGAGCCATGAATATCAGTAAAGCCTGCATAGACAATTCCTCATTTTACATTTGCTGTGCGGCTGCTGGCCGAATACGTTTAAACATAATGTAGAAGTAAAGCAAAAGCAATACTTTTGAGATAAGTATTTTAAGATAAATGGTCTCTGATGAATAAGATATTAGTATAGCATAAATATTGCAAAAGCATTGCAAAAGCATTACGTTTAAAACGTGAGGAGCAAAGACCACCTCATCCCCCAATAGCAATGAAAAAACCTACCCGCATATCGATAAAGCCTCATTTACAGCCTTACTTTAACGCGCTAGCTGCTCAGATGGAGTTTGACAACCCTTCAGAGGTTCTTAACCACATTCTGATGCATCTTAAACTGCAAGGATTTTCTCTCCTATCTGAATACCAATAAATTTTGCGGACTTTTGAAACTCATAAAGGATTTTTAACCATGACTACTGACAAGAGAATTTCAGTTACTAAAGCATCTGAACAGTTAGGCGTACCAGAGGCATTTATCAGAGAAGCTATCAAGCCTTTGTACCCTGATTCTTGGGAAACGATAAAGAGTATTAAACTTTCGCATTTTGATTCAATTGCTGAAGCACTGCGCGACCTTGCCGAAACTCCCAAACCGTTTGAAATTGAAGGTGATCATGACTTTTATTTTGGGTTAGAGGTGGACTTAGAGAACGCTGCACCTGCGTCAGCACAAGAGGGATTTTACTGTAATTTACCATCTGAGATAACCGTTGCCGAATCGGATGATTTGACGATCCAAGAAGTCCAACAGTTAAAGGTTTCTGTAGTTCGTACTTTCTCAGATATAGCTATTGACCTTAATCAAATTACCAATGCTTTAGCTTACAGTTCAGCACTAAAGAGTTTTAGCAGTTTCAAAGAGATTCACTCTGCGACCTTTCGGCATTACACCGACCAATATATTGTTGACTTCGGGATTGAGTATCAACAAATGCTTGATGACTTGGAGGCGCAATGTAGCCCAAAAGATTTTTTGAAAGAGCGCGGAATAATTACCTCCTAAATAATCAGTTGGTGGTCATCAATACCATCGTGTTTGTAGCAGCGTGTCTGTGTGGTTCAATCGCTCTTTCATTAGCAGCTAAACCCCAAGCAATTCAACAAGAAAGGCAGGAGGCAGAAGGAATACTGTTTTCGCCCTCTGCCCGTGACCAGAGGGAACAGGGGTCTGAGTCCCCCACCATAATCTCTGCCACAGGTGGCCAAGAATTGGGCGGGGTTAAAGCCCCGTTCAAATTCTTCACTCATTACTCCTGCCCTCAGCAAGACTGCCTTCTTTACTTAGAAAATATCCCCACTCAACTAACTAGGTCTGGGTGAGATTAGTACGAACTATTGAGGATAAAGATAATTATGCCAACAAATATTTCTTGGGCGGATGAGACTATAAATCCAATTGTAGGCTGTTCTCGCGTCTCGCCTGGGTGTCAAAAATGCTATGCAGCAAGCGCCGCCAATTCCCCCAGACTCAAACAATTTCCCCAGTACCAAGCTGTTAGTAAATGGGATGGTGCTGTTGAGTTTGTCAATTCTCAATTACTCAAACCACTGCACTGGAGAAAGCCCAAAAAAATATTCGTTTGTAGTATGGGTGACTTATTCCACGCAAACGTTCCTTTTGAGTGGATTGACCAAATAATAGCTGTTATAGCTTTGTGTCCTCAGCACACTTTTCAGATCTTAACTAAACGACCAGAGAGAGCATTAGAGTATTTTAGCCAACCCAAACTATGGGTTAAATGGTATGAAGCAGCCCTTGCACATCTTTGGGGTGCTATTGGCGAAAACTTTGGAGGTTTGATTAATCTCCAACAGTACTTTATTGAACAACCTTCCCCCTTACCAAATTTGTGGCTAGGAACGTCTGTTGAAAATCAACAGACGGCTGATAAACGAATTCCAATTCTGTTACAAATACCCGCAGTAGTTCGGTTTTTATCTTGTGAGCCATTGTTGGGAGAGATTGACTTAAAAATAATCCCAAACTGGGTTATCTGTGGTGGTGAATCTGGCCCAAATTCCAGACCATGCCATATTGAGTGGTTAGAGTCAATTGTCCGACAGTGCCAAGCTTCTAATACATCCGTGTTTGTCAAACAGTTGGGGGCAAATGCGATACTACAGAACCAACGATTTCAAACCCGTGACAAAAAGGGTGGAGATATTGAAGAGTTTCCACAACAGCTAAGAATCAGAGAATTTCCATATTTAATTTGTGATTAAAAACAAAATCTCTTGATTGACACACTCACAAAATAGTGAATTATCACTAATAACTAATGGCTATAAAACCAGCATCTCACTCTCAAGCATACTGCCAAGAAATAAATGCCCAGCCGTCAAACAAGCGATCCTCAACACCCACGAATAATTTCAACACACGGCTGGGCATTTATTTTTATGGATCACTCCAATATTCAGATAATCCACAAATCCCCGTGCCAATTATCATTTTCGAGGACAAGGGGATTGATCCAGACAGCGGCAAGTTTATAGTAAACATCAAGACAGAATTAAAAGGTTGGAGTAAATAAACCCCGTCTATTTTGAAACCTGGAGTTTTTAAGGAGAGTGTATTATTCTTTTGTGGCTTGAGTTCTGAGCTTTACTCTAATTCCAAAAAACTATGGTTTTCAAGGTAGACGCGGTTTAACAGGAGAAATCAATGTGGAAATTAAAAATTTATTTGTGGATTGCGAATAGAGCTTTGAAAGCTATACAAAATGATCCTTCATATCTGCAAATGAGAGAAGTTGCTAACAGAAACAGTACTGTAACAATTAGAGTTTCTGTTTGGGGAGTAGAAGATTTGTCAGAGTACTTAAAGGGCAAAAATAATGGAGGATGAAAAAGCAGGGGAGCAGGGGAGCAGGGAGCAGGGGGAAAAATCACGCCACTTGCGGGTGAGGTTTCAACCAACTCTTAAAAGGAGCAAGGGAGCTTTCACGCCACTTGCGGGTGAGGTTTGTACCTTTAGTTCCCCCTGTCC
>NZ_JADEXR010000198.1 GCF_015206995.1 aff. Roholtiella sp. LEGE 12411
AAAGACTCATTACTGAGTTACAAGCAACTCTTGCAGCCAAAGTTCCTATGGCTGATGATATTACTGTTGAGGCTGATTCTGGTGGTCATACAGACAATCGTCCTTTAGTTTGTCTGTTACCTTCGATTATTTCTTTGCGTGATGATATTCAATCACAATATCATTACCAAACACCTGTGAGAGTTGGCGTAGCAGGAGGAATTGCTACACCGCAATCAGCTTTAGCAGCCTTTATGATGGGTGCTGCTTATATTATGACTGGCTCAATTAATCAGTCATGTATTGAATCTGGTGCTTCTCAATATACCAAACAATTGCTGGCTCAAGCTGAGATGACTGACGTAATGATGGCTCCAGCCGCAGATATGTTTGAAATGGGAGTGAAACTTCAAGTACTAAAAAAAGGAACTCTCTTTCCCCTACGAGCACAAAAACTGTTTGATTTATACAAGACCTATGACTCAATTGAAGATATTCCTATCCAGGAAAGAGAAAAATTAGAAAAACAAATTTTTAGAAACAGTCTAGAAGCAATTTGGCAAGAAACAGTTAATTATTTGTCCCAGCGCAGCCCCGATAAATTAATTAAAGCAGCCAGCAATTCAAAACTGAAAATGGCTTTAATTTTCCGCTGGTATCTCGGATTATCTTCTCGTTGGTCTAGTTCTGGTGAAAAAGGTCGGGAAATAGATTATCAAATCTGGTGTGGCCCAGCAATGGGTAGTTTTAATGACTGGGTAAAAGGTTCTTATTTATCTGAGCCAAATAATCGCCGGGTAATTGATGTTGCTCACCACATTATGAGTGGCGCTGTATATTTGTACCGCATACAAAGTTTGAAAATCCAAGGTTTACAAATTACAGATTACTATAACCAGTATTTTCCAGAAACTATTACTACTTTTTTAGATAAAGATTGAGTAGATTTATTGCTCATCTTGTTACCTTATCGTCAAATTATTTCAATCGAAACTCGAAACTAATGATGATTGACAATAGAAAACTGGGTCGCCTTGAGCAAGCTATGGAAACCTTAAATAGCCGTGCTAAAACCTGGAATATACTGACTATTAGTCGCATCAAAGGCCCACTCAGTGAAGAAACTCTTAGACGGGCTATAGACATAGTTCAGTGTCGCCAGCCTCGTCTAAATTCTCGAATTGTCCGCTCCAAAAATAGCCTTTATTTTCAAAATGAGGTGACAACCAAGATTGCTTTGCGTGTTGTGAGCAAATTAGAGGCTCAGCAGTGGCAAGAAGTCGTTGATGAAGAGATGAATCAGGAAATTGATAGTAGTAAAGGTTTGTGGAGAATAGTTCTTGTTGATATCTTGAGTGAGAAACATTTAAGTTATTTGATTACAACAGTACACCATGCGATCGCAGATGGGTTATCATGTATTCGACTTCATTCAGAAATCTTGAATTATTGTCATAAAATCGCGTCTGGCGAAGTAATTAATCCAGTTGCTAGCTTAACACCGCTTCCACCCATCGAAGAACTACTACCTGAATGGACGAAGGGTTTAAAAGGTAAGATAAGTAGCATCCGATTTTTTTTGCGGCTGGCATTTCAAAAAATTCGGCATAGACCAAAAACATTAGGTTTTGAAAAGTACGCACCCATTGCTCAGCGTCGTTGCAATATTATTCACAGACAACTTGACCCAGAATTAACTCAACAATTTGTCAACCGTTGCCATCAGGAAAATACTACAGTAAACAGTGCTTTATGCGCTGCAATGATGTTTACGGTAGCCAGAAAAATCACTAAAGTAAATAGAAAAGATGTCCGAGTCAACTGCTTATCATATCTTGATTTGAGGAGACATCTTGAACTTGAAATTAATGATGAGCAAATGGCTATATTAGCCTCATCTATTATGGAATTCTACACTATACAACCAAACACTTCCTTCTGGGAACTAGCTCGGCAAGTCAAACAAAAGCTAGAAGCTCGTACAAAGCAAGGGGATATCTTTAACATGATGTTAATTGCTAAGCATCTCATCAATTTTTGTTTCCTACAACCCAAGGAAGTAGCTGCTACAGTATCCGTCTCCAATATTGGCAAAGTAAATATCCCCAAAGTTTATGGTGCATTTGAGCTAGAAGAAATAAGTTTTGCTGGTTCACATTCTTTATATGCAGGTATGTTCATTACCCATGCTTCAACTTTCCAGGGAAAAATGCTGTTGAATTTCGTGTTTTCTGAGCCTTCAATTAGTAAGAATATGATGGAAGACCTTATAAACAATTTCATGTCCTGTATTTTTGATGTCTGCAATTTAAACTTGAATCTTTGCTTTACGTACGATATGTGTATTTCTTATTCAGATAAATAACTTTGATTATATTCTGTTGAACAGATTAGGACAAAATATGCATTTATTTTTTGGATAAATATCTGAAAAATACATATTTTTCCAAAGCAATTTTACTACTACTAATGCCTTCTAACTTCTATTATTTTATAGGTGTGTAAATGAGCATGTTTGTTCCCGATTCAACTGCAAAGCCATCTTACACAGCAGAGGAAATTCAAGTCTGGTTAATCTCTCATATTTCTGATGTGCTGGGAGTTAATCCCGATGAAATAGATATTAGAGAGCCTTTAGATAGCTACGGCTTGGATTCGACACAGGGGATGCTATTAGCTTCTCAAGCAGGGAAGTTGTTGGGATTTCAATTGTCTCCCCTGCTGCTGTGGCATTACCCTACTATTGAATTACTTTCTCAGCGGCTAGCTGACGAATTTCAAGCTTCAGAGTCAGAAACATTTGAGATTTAATCTTTACTTAAAACTATGAATCCAACCGAAATATTAACTAATCTCAGACAACAAGGCGTGCATATTTGGGTTGAAAACGAAACATTAAATATTCGTTCTCCTAAAGGAGTAATAACGCCAGATGTCCAAGCACAATTAGTTGCATATAAACCAGAAATTTTGGCACTTATTCAGCGCGATCGCAATCTTGGTCATGGTTCTTCTAATGTGCCAATTGCTCAAGGCTTAAGTTTACAAACAATTGGTCGTTTAATTGGGGAAAAAGATAACGAATTTAATCAAGAATTCAAGCAACCAATTATTGATCCAAGGCTAATGGCTCAAAGGTTAACTGTCACCTTCCGACCTCTACTAAAGGAATACAAAAATGTAGACATTATCAAATTTAGAGCCGAGCTACAACAAAAACTGCAAGAATATGGAGTAAAAGTTACACCCTGGGAACAAGCTACAAAAGAGTTTTTTTATGAAATAAAAATACCGTTTATTAACTTAAAACAAACCATTAAAACCAGAGTAGTTAAAACTGGAATTAATGCTGTAATTGATGTTGATAGACCACCTTCTTTGAGAAGTATAGCAGAGACATTTGCAGCCGAGAAGCTGTATCAGTTTTATTCTCGTTTTATTTTGAAAGACCGAAAAATATCGGTTACAGGAATTGCTCGATTAATCGGTTGGGCTGAAGAGTGTGCAGCTAAATATGTTGAAGATCCAACTAATACTCAGATAATTATCCTTACAGAATTAGATCAGGAGTTTGTTAATTCCCAAACCCCATATCAACAGAAGATCAAGATTGGATTGAATACTTTGGTCAGGACATTTTCAGAAATTGTGATTGGAGTCTCTTCGTCACAGTTTTCCATTTTAAATATGAATCTGTCTGACTCTGTATTTTCTAGAAATGACATGGACAATTTTGTCTTAAAATCACTCATTCCTAAAGTCTATGTTCCCATATTACCTTTACCATTAAGCAAATTCCAATTAGGAAAATATGATCCTCATGAATCCATTTATGCCACAAAACTAGTTACATTGAGTAATCATTTAGCAGACACCAATTTATTTCCTCCCGGTTCCAAGCTAAGTGAGGTGATTAAAAGAAAGTCCCACAGAGATATTGTCAACGTCATCGTCAACGGTAGAACTGGTGTTTCTTACGGCTTCGTCGCTTATGCAGAACCACCACATTATGTTGGTGAAACTGAAATAAGTGAAAGTGATTGGGAAAGCCTAGATCCTGTTGCAGAATTTACTGCTAGTGAAGTCCGTCAAAATGCCATAGGTAGACGGTATTTAAAAACTCAGATAGGAGCAAAATATAGATTTAAGCAAATTCCTGATATTTGGATTTTAAGCGCTCGCTCCGGATCAAATAAAACAAATTTGAATCTTGAGAGTGATATCCTCAGAATTGGTTTGACAGACAGATTATTACTACAGTTACCGCAGGAAGTTGATCCTCAAGTAGTAGATATTAAGCCTTCTTATGATGTCTATGTAATGCTTGCCATTAGTTTAGGTGCTGCTTTGTACACACCAGAATTAATCAAAGATGGTGCGCCAATAGTTCATTTTCATGGCTATCCAATATTTGAGTGGTTTAAACCAAATGAATACTGTGTTGGCGTACACAACCCTTCATTACCCTGTGGAACCTATGAATCAGGCGTATTCAACTTTTTGGGTATTGCCAGCTTAGCAAATCAACAGATAAACAATCATGCCTTAATTAGTTTGGTTGAACCAGATCATGGCACAAATTTCATAGCTCATGATTTGGATTATCTAGTCGAAAGATTGAAGACCGGGTGTGCAGAAGGGCAAATTGAATTGGGTGGCAAACATTTTGCTTCTTTAAAAGCAAACATAGACAAATGTGGATTTTAAATTTGCCCAAGAAAAAAGAGCTTTTGTATGAATTTTATGTCAGTGAGGTATAACACCTAAACAATTAAATAATTCGTAATTAATTTGTGTTTTCCATGCAATAATCTTTGAGCCATGAACATCAAAAACAAAACTCTTCTCATCACAGGAATCGGTGGGTTTATCGGCTTGCGAACTGCCGAGCTAGCCCTAGCACAAGGGATGAAAGTCCGTGGACTGCAACATTCCGTAGATAAAGCGAAAAAAGCAGAAAAACTTGGCGCGCAAGTGATTTTGGGCAGCGTTACTGATCCTGTTATTTGCCAAAAAGCTTGCCAAGGAGTAGACATTGTTTTGCATACAGTTTCAGTTGGCAAAGAAGGTGGTTCACTCGACCATTTTCGTGAGGTAAATGTCGGTGGCACTATCAACATGGCTAAAACCGCCAGGGAAGCTGGTGTAAAAAGTTTTGTCTATCTTTCAAGTGTAATGGTCTATGGCTTCAACTATCGCGATCGCATCACGGAAGAAGGGCCATTATGTGGTGAGAATAATGTTTACTGTCAGACGAAAATAGAAGCTGAAGAAGCACTTTTACAACTAAATGCACCCCCAGATTTTGGCATCATCAACATCAGACCAGGAGATGTTTATGGGCCAGGGAGTATCACCTGGATAGTCCGACCACTTCTATTGATGCGCCAAAGATTATTTGCTTTGGCTAACGGTGGGCAAGGAGTTATGAACCATGTATATTTGGACAATCTAATCGAAGGCATATTTCTTGCCATAGAAAAAGAAGCTTATGGAGAAGCTTTTAATATCACTGATGGTCAAGAAACTTCTTGGAAAGAGTACTTTATGCGCCTAGCCGAAATTGGAGGTGTACCAAAGCCGATTTCTTTACCAGCTAGTGTCCTCCAATCTCTGCTCTGGCAGCAAAAACTTGCAAATAAAATTTTGGGCAAGAAAACTGATATTCTCCCGGACTCTTTGGGTTTTGTGACTCGTCCTTATGCTTATTCCATTGCCAAAGCACAAAGCAGATTAACTTACCAACCAAAAATCGATCTGCAAGAAGGAATGCGACGCACACAGGAATGGTTGCAAAAAACAGATATCCAAGAATTAATTCAGCCATGAAATAATGCATTGGTTGTTTCATTTGCCTTTAGTCTATCCAGCAGCTACTTGGCGAGTTGCAAGGGAAAAGTTGAAACTTAACTAAGAGCGTTTACAATGACTCATTTTGGGGTTCTCTGTCTGGCATCAACCGGTCATCTTAACCCGATGACCACTTTAGCGCGTGAACTGCAACAGCGCGGACATCGTGTCACTTTGTTTGCAGTTCCCGATGCTCGGCCTAAGGCATTAATTGCGGGAATAGAGTTTTGCACAATTGGCGAATCTGAGTTTCCTGCGGGGAGTATGCCACAATTGTTTGCCCAACTTGGTAAGCTGAGCGGGTTAGCTGCAATGCGTTACACCATCAATTGGTTCAAGCAGGTAGCTGCTATGACTTTTCAAGATGCTCCTGAAGCAATTAGAGCGGCTGGTGTTGAAGCGTTGCTAATTGATCAAGCGATAGTAGGAGCGGGGAGTATTGCTGATTTCTTAGACATTCCCTTCATCAGCGTTTGCAATGCTCTACTGTTCAATTTAGAAGATGGTGTTCCGCCCTTTGTCACGCCTTGGAACTATGATCCATCATTGTTAGGGTATTTACGTAACCGAGTGAGTAACTGTGTATTCAATCGCGTCATGATACAACCCATACGAAAAGTGGTAGAAGAATTTCGCCAAACTAGGAATTTGCCTCCATATTCCAGCTACAGTGATGTTTATTCTAAGCTGGCTCAAATTAGCCAGCAGCCAGTTGAGTTTGAGTTTCCCCGCCGCGATTTGCCCCAGTGCTTCCATTTCACAGGGCCCTTTATTGACTCAGCTTGTCGGGAACCTGTATTTTTCCCTTTTGAAAGTTTGACAGAACAACCGCTGATTTATGCTTCGATGGGAACATTACAAAATTGCCAGCAATATATTTTCCGTTGTATTGCTGAAGCCTGTGTAGGATTGGATGCCCAATTGATAATTTCTCTAGGTGGCAGCCCTCTTAACTCTACATCTTTGCCCAAGTTTCCAGGAGCGCCTTTGGTTGTTGGCCATGCACCTCAACTAGAATTGCTCAAAAAAGCCTCCCTTACCATAACTCATGCCGGACTTAATACCGCTCTAGAATCTCTCAGCAACGGTGTGCCCATGGTTGCCATTCCTATTACTAATGATCAGCCGGGTGTAGCAGCACGCCTTTCTTGGACTGGTACTGGAGACGTTGTGCTCCCATCGAGCTTAAGTGTTTCTAGGTTAAGAGCAGCTATCAAGCGGGTATTGAGTGAAGTTCCTTACAAAAACAACGCAACTAGGTTACAAAAAGCTATTCGTTTAGGCAAGGGTCTTAATCGAGCCGCTGACATTATTGAGCAGGTTATAGCGACTGGAAAACCTGTTTTGGCTAAAACACATCCCCAGCGAGCAGATTTCTTGTCCTCAAACCGTAAATCTCTGGCAAAAATCAATTAGGTAGAAACCCATTACCCATCACATCTAGTAAAAAACTAACAAAATTGGAGATTAACTATGAAAGACAAACAATACATTTTAGAAAACCCATTACCCAAGAACTATACAGCCGAGTTAACAGAAGAACCAGAGAGTCTTTCCTTTACATGGGAACGTCTTATTCCCAAACAGTTAGCGAGGGATTCAGCAAGCCAAAAGCTTTTCGATATTCATCGCCGACGCTACGAGATTGCGGCACGCTATGTAAAAGGAAAACGGGTTTTAGACATCGCTTGCGGTACAGGATACGGTAGCCAAATACTTCGTCGTGCAGGTGCGAGTAGCGTAGTAGGGGTCGATATCTCTTCAGAGACGGTGCAATATGCAAAGAAGCACTATCAGGAGACTAATATGGAGTTCGTTTGTGCCGATGCTGAGCAGTTCAAGTCATCGGAGCGGTTCGATGTTATTGTTTCCTTCGAGACGATAGAACACGTTCCTCATCCCGACAAGTTACTTGCTCGTCTGCATAGCCTGCTGACTTTAGAAGGCGACTTACTGTTATCAGTACCACTGGGTGAGACTCGACATCTTGATCCCTACCACCTCCATGCATTTAGTCAGGAGGATGTGTTTGCACTACTTAAAACAGCAGGGTTTGTGATTGATCGCTACCGTTGTGATAATTTTTGTCTCACTCGTGCCGATCTTCTCCAGTGGAGGAAACTCTATCCAGCAGCTAGTCCATCATTACGCGAACAGTTTTTCACTCTTAGGGGATGGCATATCCTACGTGACTTTCTCTTTAAAGGTGTTATTACTGTGCCTGAATTAATGATTGCTGTGCGCTCAATTAATAGTGGGCATGGGGAATGGGGCATTGGGCATTGGGAATAGGGAATGGGGAATGGGGCATTGGGCATTGGGCATGGGGGATTGGGAATAGGAAAAATGGGAGTTAGAGGTGTACGCAGTTTTAAAATTAAAGCGGACTTCTGTGCGAGACGCTATTCGCGAACGTTTGTGTAGCCGCGATTTCCAATCGCCCGATGTTTCTTCCAAAAATGGATGCTCCCAGTTTATTTGCGTAATAGCTTAGCTTTGTAACATCTACTCCTATATTTTTATGAGTAAAAATCAGCCCCGATTAAGCATCGGATTACCTGTATACAATGGTGAAAAATTTCTCAAAATAGCCATAGATTCACTTTTGTCTCAAACCTTTGAAGATTTCGAGCTAATTATTTCAGATAATGCATCTACAGACCAAACTGAGAAAATTTGTAGAGCGTATCTCGACCAAGACAAACGTATACGTTACTACCGCAATGAAAAAAATCAAGGTTGCGCTCCAAATTTCAATCGCGTCTTTGAATTGTCTTCAGGTGAGTATTTTAAGTGGGCAGCTTATGATGATTTATATGCTCCAGACTTTCTCAATAAGTGTGTCGTGGTGCTTGATCAAGACCCTACTATCATTTTGTGCCATTCCCAAGTATCTATCATTGATGAATACGGGAAGTTTATTCAAAATTACGATGTCAAACTTAAGACGGATTCACCAATTAGACACGAGCGTTTTCATGAATTGCTACATAAGCATTTATGTTATCAAATTTTCGGAGTAATCCGCGCCAGTGCGCTGAAGATGATACCACCTATGGGTAGTTATGGTCATGCAGATGGAATTGTATTATTAAGACTTGGTATTCTAGGTCGATTTTATGAAATCCCAGAATATCTATTCTTTGCCAGAAAGCATCCGCAACAATCAATGAGTATGTTCATTCCCAATTACTTGTTATTTGCTAACAAAAATCAGAAACACTCCTTGAGTATGATGCCTGATTACTATGCATTTTCACTATGGTTTGATTCGGCAAATGAAGGAAAGATTATTTTGCCACACTGGAGAATATTATGGGAATATTTACTCACTATGTGGCAGGGTTCACTAAGCTTTTCTGAGCATGTTCGTTGTTCTATAAGTATGTACAAGCAGTTGAATGGTACAGAGTATCTTTTGTTTAAAGATTTGCTAAAAGCGTCCCAAATACTTTGGAAAAATTGGCAAAAAGCATTAATTAAAAACTAGTGAATATCAAGTTTTTACAGTTTTTGCAATTTTTTTAGTATATCAGCCATAGATTCAAGTTTTTCGTTTATGGCTACCTAATGAATATGAGGGAACTATCATCAACTGGAGTTTAGACTAAATCGGTGATGTTCAAGAAAAAAAGGGAGTCTGATTGAATACAGACCCCCTTTTGGCAGAACCTGAGAGAAATACTACTAACTCTCATTCGCCAATATGAAACGTGCCAGA
>NZ_JADEXR010000028.1 GCF_015206995.1 aff. Roholtiella sp. LEGE 12411
CCTAGGTGCGCTATTACCACACCTACTAGCTAATCAGACGCGAGCTCATCTTCAGGCAGCAAGCCTTTCACCTCTCGGCACATTCGGTATTAGCCACCGTTTCCAGTGGTTGTCCCGAACCTGAAGCTAGATTCTCACGCGTTACTCACCCGTCCGCCACTCACCCCGAAAGGTGCGTTCGACTTGCATGTGTTAAGCATACCGCCAGCGTTCATCCTGAGCCAGGATCAAACTCTCCGTTTTGAACTGGAAAGCTTTTTAGCTCTATATCATTAGCTGCTCTTTTTTAACTTCAGCTTAGTTATCTGATTTTCTTGACGCACGCCACTTGCTCTATAATGGCTTTCAAACTATAATGTTTTCAAGGTTCGGCGTCCTTATCACGTCGCTCTTGGCGCTCGCTTTTCAGGCACTTATTCAATATAGCGAGCGCACATCACTTTGTCAACTACTTTCTCCTTTTTTTCTTACACACTCTTTTCAGCCTCTAAAAATGCTCACAGTGCTAGGTTTAAGCAACAATGGTTTATGCACTGTGCTGACTAAGGAAGGGTAAAGCGTGAATTTTCAGTCGGTAATAGCCATATTGCATCAGTTTTGGAGCGATCGCGGTTGCCTTATTGCCCAGCCCTATGACATGGAAAAAGGGGCTGGAACTAAGAACCCCCATACTTTTTTAAGAGCACTGGGACTGGAACCCTGGGCTGTAGCTTATGTTGAACCTTGCCGTCGCCCTACAGACGGGCGCTACGGTGAAAACCCCAATCGCTTTCAACACTATTATCAGTATCAAGTTTTAATTAAACCTTCACCAGATAATATCCAGGAGATTTATCTCGATTCGTTGAGGGCTTTAGGTATTCGTCCCGAAGACCACGATATTCGCTTTGTTGAGGACAACTGGGAAGATGCGACTGTGGGAGCTTGGGGTACTGGCTGGGAAGTATGGTTAGACGGGATGGAAATTACTCAATTTACTTACTTTCAACAATGCGGAGGCATTGATTGCCGTCCTGTGTCGATTGAGATGACTTATGGACTGGAGCGACTGACAATGTATCTCCAGCAAGTGGAGGCAATTACTAAGATTCATTGGACAGACAATATTACTTATGGTGATGTTCACCTCCAGGGAGAGATTGAACAGTGTACGTATAACTTTGAAGCGTCTAATCCTGAATTGTTGCTGACGCTATTTAATTTGTATGAGCAGGAAGCTACGCAATTAACGGAGCGCGGACTGGTGTTACCCAGCTTGGACTATGTAATTAAGTGTTCGCATACGTTTAATTTGCTGGATGCTAGAGGTGTGATTTCAGTCACGGAGCGAACTCGTTATATTGCCAGGATTAGGCATTTAGCACGGAAAGTTGCTCATTTATATGTTGAGCAAAGGGAGAAGTTGGGTTTTCCGTTGCTCAAAAACACCGTAGTTTGAACGGTAAAGACTAGCGTTGAATATCAATAAGACTTGATTTGATTCCCTTAACCCCCTAAAAAAGGGGGTTAAACGTAAGTATATCTAGCAAATTTATTGATGGTGTGTGAGAGATGGTGAATTGGAGTGAAGTTTTAGAACCGATCGCAGATTGGTTTCGTTTTATGGGAATTCCCGAACCGATTGTACATTGGGGACATCCGTTAATGATGGCCATCGTTGTTTTTGTAATGGGCAGCTATGTGGGACTAACAGGTTGGAGAGGAAGACTGACTAAAGATAAAGATTCTGTAATTAAAAGTCGAAGCGACCATCGTCAACTAGCACCGTGGCTATTTGTTTTTATGGCGGCTGGTTACACTGGCGGGGTGTTGTCTTTGGTGATGCAGCATCAGCCAATTCTTAAAAGTCCTCATTTTTGGACTGGTTCGCTGGTGCTCTTACTATTACTTATTAATGGTGCAATTGCGCTGAGTGGATTTGCAGGGAATAAAACAGTGTTACGTGCAGTTCATGCTTACATGGGTAGCATTGGACTTGGTATCCTATTTCTCCATGCTGCACTTGGGTTGAAATTGGGAACAGCTTTCTGATGCAGCTGTTGGCGAGGGTGATAAATGTAGTTAGCAATTCATCCTAGATAAGCTAAGCCTATAAGAATAAAGCCCGGTTCTATGGGTTTTGTTTGTATAAAGTTGATGAACTATACTTCACCACAAGCATGAAAATTTTTCTTTCGTGTTCCTCTAGCTATTTTTTAAGTCAGCTGCGAATTCTATTCGCTAGGTGCTTTTACAAGAAGTCTTATGATTCAAACGAGTGGTGTAATTATTTGTCTTGGCTACATTCTGGGTTTGCTATTTACAGCAATTCCTTGGGGTGGAGTATGGATTTTGGTTCTAGGGGTAGTAGGAGCGATTCTATTTAGAAAACGCTACACTACTCCACAACAAGTTGCTCAAAAACCAGAAAACACTCGAAGCAAAATCAAGTTCGTATTTAATACCTGGCAAGCTGTTCCCCATCCAAGAATATGGATAGTTGCTGGCTTGGTGGGGCTTTTGGCAACTTTGTATTTTCAATTACGAGTGCCACAACCAGGGGTAAAAGACATCAGTCAGTTCGTCCCCCTTGGAAATAACAGCAATCAAGAACAACTTGTAATTGTTCGTGGTGAAGTCGCCAGTACTCCCCGTTTAACTCGCAGTCAGCGAGGACAGTTTTGGTTAGAAGCGATTCAGGTAGATGAGGTCAAAAATGAAAAGGGATCAGCAGGTGTACCGAAAGGGGTGACAGGTAAATTGTATGTGACTGTACCTTTACTTCAGGTTACTGGATTATATCCAAGTCAACAAATCGCTGTAACTGGGGTTTTGTACAAACCGAAAGGGGCGTCAAATCCTGGTGCTTTTGACTTTCAGAAGTTTCTTAAGCAAGAAGGAGCATTTGCTGGTTTGATTGGGCGACAGGTAAATATTCTAGATGTAAATGCAAAACGGAAATGGGGATGGTGGCAAGTTAGAGAGCGAATTGTGCGATCGCAAGTTCGTTGGTTAGGTGTTCCAGAAGGGCCACTTGTAAGTGCAATGGTTCTAGGCAGCAAAGCTATTGATTTACCTTATGATATCCGCGACTTGTTTGTACAGGCGGGATTAGCTCATGCTTTGGCAGCTTCCGGGTTTCAAACTTCTTTGATTTTGGGTGTGATCTTACAGCTAACAAAACGTTTCAAAAAGCGAACACAATTTACTTGTGGGTTGTTAGCTTTAATTATTTTCCTAAGTTTAACAGGTTTCCAGGCTGCGGTACTAAGAGCTGTAATTATGGGTTTTGCAGCATTAGTTGGTCTGGTATTAAAGAGGAAAGTAAAACAGTTAGGTTCACTGCTGTTAGCGGCAACTGTGTTGTTGCTGTTTAATCCTCTATGGATTTGGGATTTAGGTTTTCAACTAAGTTTTTTAGCAACACTAGGGTTAATCGTTACAGTACCCCCGATAGTTGAGCGTTTGGGTTGGTTACCGCCTGCGATCGCTTCTTTAATTGCTGTTCCTTTTGCTGCTACTATTTGGACTTTACCTGTACAACTGTTTGTCTTTGGAGTTGTGCCATCTTACAGCCTGCTACTGAATATCCTTAGCACTCCATTAATCTCTATCATTAGTATAGGTGGAATTATTAGTGCGATCGCAGCATTAATTTGGACTGATGCGGGAACCTTTTTGGCTGGAATATTATATTTTCCTACTGATTGGCTAGTAGAGTTAGTAGAATTTTTTAGCAAGCTGCCGGGAAACTCCGTTGCTGTGGGTAGTATATCTGGTTGGCAAATACTAACAATTTATGCGCTGATTATATTAGTTTGGTTGGTGCGTTGGTGGCAACAGCGATGGTGGTTTGCTAGTTTAATTGCGGTTAGCTTGGTACTAATTCCAGTTTGGCATTCTGCAAATACGTTATTTAGGATAACTATACTAGCAGCAGATACGGAACCAATTGTAGTTATTCAAGATCGAGGAAAAGTAACTTTAATTAATAGTGGAGATGAGGGTACAGGACGCTTCACAATCCTACCGTTTTTGCAACAGCAGGGTGTGAATCAAATAAATTGGGCGATCGCTAATAATTTCCAAGGCAATCATAGTAATGCTTGGCTGGAACTGCTACAACGTTTACCCATTAAAAATTTTTATGTATATTCCTCTAAGCCAGAAAATTCCATTGCTATTCAGGCTATTCAACAAGAGCTACAGAAGCATCAAGGTATCTACCAGCCTTTGGCAATTGGTCAAATTGTGAATACTGGTTCGATGGTGACGCAATTAATTAATGAGCAATTGCCTATCTTACAATTACAAGTTTTCGAGCAGAATTGGTTATTAGTAGGTAATATCAAGTCGAAGGAAGTGCAACAGCTAGTTAAGAATGGAAATTTACCTCACCCACAAGTGCTGTGGTGTTCCTCTGAGTCCTTAAAAGATTTAGTTTTAGCTCTGCAACCAAAAGTGGCGATCGCTTCTTCTGACAATTTTGATGAAAAAACTTTGTCTCAACTTGATAAAAGCTCAACACAACTTTTTTTTACAGGACGAGATGGAGCAATTCAATGGACACCCAATGGTCAATTTGAGACGTTTATTCAAGCAACAGAAAATAAATCTTCTGTCCTATAAATAACTCATAAAAAAGAAATAAAAGGCAGAATTTTTAATTTCCTGCCTTTGGAAATGACCAGATGAATAGGTCTGTAGCCAGATCAAGTATCACACATCTGTTTGACAGAGATATGAAGAAGTTGTGACGAAAGTATTACTAGTGAATATTTTTTAAATCATGGTAATTTGTGCAACATAAAAATTATCAGTATTACTAAAATTACCCTAGAAATAAAAAGATCTTCAGAATGATAACTCTGCAATCAGTCTTATTACAATTATTGTTGCGTGCAATATATTCTAAGACGATCGCTTTATTGCTCAAAATGGTATGATGGCTAAAAGAAGGATGCGATCGCAATTTCCTTAAACTCACGAGATTTGTGCATACTGAATGTATAGTCAAATTCGCGAATGAATAGCTGGAGAGGTGGCAGAGTGGTTGAATGCGACGCACTCGAAATGCGTTTTGGGGCAACTCAACGGGGGTTCGAATCCCCCCCTCTCCGTTTTAAGAACATTGTAGTAATTCATATAGCAATTATATGCTCATCATTACGTAGTATACTTTTTTTACATAATACTAAAATACACACTTAGAAGAGTGATTTTTGGGATAAACTAATGCCATCGTGTAAGGAGTGAACGATGGCAAATCAAAGATTAGTACAATTATTATCATTAAGTTTTATCAGTTGTTGTTTTTGTCTAGGCATTGGTATTGGAATCTTCATTCGCTTTGGACAATTGCAACCATCAGATGCCGCTACCACATCCACTGAGCCTGAGTCATTTCCGTTTGCTTTTCCAGAACCCACGCCACCGCCAGGAAAAGAAGAATCCTTTGCAGACACCATTACCATCAAAGCAGTTGGAGATATTATTCCTGGTACCAATTTTCCTAACTATAGATTGCCACGCTTAGGTAACAATCTGTTGCCAAAGTCTGTGAGAGCATACTTGCAAGGATCTGATATTTTATTT
Organism: aff. Roholtiella sp. LEGE 12411; assembly: GCF_015206995.1. Classification (GTDB taxonomy): domain Bacteria; phylum Cyanobacteriota; class Cyanobacteriia; order Cyanobacteriales; family Nostocaceae; genus Komarekiella. Next base: position 5,575 of record NZ_JADEXR010000028.1, read on the forward strand.
GGTAACTTTGAAAGTAGCTTAACTAATTATCCATATACGACTAAAGACATCAGTCGAGAACAAGTTTTTGCCTTTCGCTCCCCACCTGCCTATGCTCAGGTGTTTGCTAAAGCTGGGTTTAATGTGTTCAATATGGCTAATAATCATGCAATGGATTTTGGTAAGGTGGGGTTTCAAGATACAAAGAACAATCTTGCAGCTGTAGGCATTGCAACGTTAGGTCATAAGAATCAAATTCTTTATCTAGAAGCTAATAATATTCCAATTGCAATGATTGGGTTTTCTCCTTATAACATTTATAATTCTATTCACGATTTAGCAGCAGCCCAAGCACTCATAACACAAGCCAAAAACAACGCCAACATTGTAGTTATATCAATGCACGCTGGAGCCGAAGGAACAGAGGCGCTACACCTAAAGAATCAGACGGAGTTCTTCTATGGAGAAAACCGAGGTAATTCGATCAAGTTTGCTCGGACAATGATTGATGCAGGAGCAGACTTAGTTCTGGGACATGGCCCTCACGTTCCCAGAGCTATGGAAATCTATAAGGGAAAACTCATAGCCTATTCTTTAGGAAACTTTTTAGGATATCGGACTTTATCCACAAATGCCCAAACTGGTGACTCGATGATTTTAGAAGTCAAACTTAATTCAGCAGGAGATTTAGTATCGAGTAAAATTATTTCCATTCGCATGGATAAGCAAGGAATTCCTCACATCGATCAAAGTTTCCATACTGTTAAACTTATGCGTTATTTGAATAATCAAGCTTTTCCTAAAAATCCGGTGAAAATTAATAACAAAGGAGAAATTATTGTGCTTAATAGCAAACAGGAAATTTAGCTAAAAGATAAAAAAAAAAATAAAAAGTTGTTATACTCGCAAAAATTAAAAGCGGTAATTGACTTAATTAATCGTTATCATCTAGTGGCTTTTCCTGTAACTTCTCATCCTTATAGGGTTGACTCTCAATAGGCAAATTTTGCTTTTCCTCCAAGGTTGGCACTACCACATCAGAAGGCGCTGACTGCTTGGATTCCCCAGGTGACGACGGCGCTGCTGGTATAATCACAGGATTTGACGGGCTAACAGGTTGGGGCAAGGCAGAATCCTTATTCAAAGAGGGGAAATTACTGCGTGGTGATGAGATGGGTGAAGCGTTACGAGACGATCGCAATGCTCGCAATGCCCGCTCTGCCCGTAACTTATCCACTACCGAAGGCGAAGAGGAAACTTTAGGCGAAGGTATAGATTGGTCAAGGTCGCGGCGTTGCGATTTTTGTGTAGAACTGTTACTGTTACTCGGAGATTCTTCTTGGGAGACACGACGGCGCTGACGCCGCTTGGAAGTAGAGACAGGTGCAGATTCAGCTTGGGAAGTGGTATTCGTCTGTTTATCTGAAGATTTACTATCGATATTGGGTACTTCTGTAGCAGATTCTTGAAGTGGTTGCTCAAAAATTGGCTTTGAGGTAGATGGCGGCTGAGATTTGGGGAGCATACTAGTGATGCCAAAACCTGCTGTAGCAGCAACAAAGGCTATACATACGCCAATAAATACTTTAGACGATCGCAATTTCTTAGCCAGTACAGTTCTATTCTGTGCTGATGCTTGATGAATATAATTTTGGGCAGTTTTCCTAGACAACTTCGCTGACTGCTGGATAGATAAATCAATAGTAGGTAAAACTTGCGGTGTCGCATCCTGCTGAATTTCAGGCAGCAGTTGCAGCCACTCAGCAACTGTCGCTGGACGAAAGCGAGACTCAACAGCCATGCCATGCATCACTGCTTGATTGACAGCAGCACTCAAATGTGGTTGTAGTTCACGGGGTGAGGGCATTTTTTCGCGATCGCGCAGTAGTGCTGGCATGGGAACTTGAGCTGTCAACAGCGCATACAAAGTTGCTGCCAAACCATAAACATCCGTTGCGGGTGTGCGCGGTGCTTGCGACAGATACTGCTCAATTGGGGAATAGCCCTCAGTAACTAAACCCGTGTGAGTCTGCCTGACGCCGCCATTAAATTCCCTGGCTATGCCAAAATCAATCAGCACTACCTCCTGAGTTCCCTGGCGGAGGATGATATTATCTGGTTTGATATCCCGGTGCAGCAAACCATTGTTGTGTACTACCTGCAACGCTGCCCCAATTTGGCGGATGTAATGAATTGCTTTGATTTCTGGTAAAGCTATCCCTGGCAATACAAATGCGTCTCCCAAGGTTTCGCCAGGAATGTATTCCATCACCATGTAAGGCAGCCCAGCTTCAATAAAAAAGTCGCTGACTCGGACAATATTTGGGTGGATACAAGTGGCTAATCGTCTAGCCTCATCTTGGAATTGGCGCTCGAACTTAGCAAAATCGGGATTCTGCCGCAGCCGTTCATTGATGGTTTTCATTACCACCTCATGGCCTAAATACTGATGAGTAGCCTTAAACGTAATGCCAAAGCCACCCCGCCCTATTTCTTGAATTAGGGTATATTTTCCACCTTGCAAAATTGTGCCTGCTAACATAGAAAATTTTCAGTCGTGAGTTCTTAGTGAGCAGATAAGCTGATGCGCGTCTAGATCGAATATTTTCGCGCTTAGGCTGTCCCAGGTCAAGAGTCAAAAGTACAAGCTAGCCTTTGACTGTGGACTTTTGACTTTTGACAACCTAAGTGCGAAATATACAAGTTTATTTGCGTAACAGCTTAAATACTGAAGTCCTGAGTCTTAAGGGATTTCTAAAAAAGTTTTCCCAGATTTATTTTAAGCAGGAGCCTCGCCCGCTAGAGACTAAGCTGGCTTGCCTATGCTACGGGATAATTTTAGTTGTTCAATTACTCTAAATGATAAAAACCTCCCCATAAGCGCAACAGCTTTGCCTTTTTCATAGGATAGCGCGGACGTGCCGAAAACCAAAGTGAGGACAAGCTTCGGCTGTCTATACTGAGTTGCACGATTGTTAGGGAGAAAACATGGCTTGGCACGCTACCTGTTACCTTTGTAGATCAAGCAGATTTAGAAGCGATCGCTTTCAAGCCATACCACTAGGAAATGTAATATTACTTAAGTGAATGTTAAAAATGTTAAATTTACTGCCCTCTGCCTAAATGCACTCGACCAGTATTCTGCGTAAGTCCTGACATAAGTGCGACCACTACTTACATTCCTAGCGTCATAAGTACATAGTGAGTTGGAACCACCTAAATTAAAGTAGGACTTACCCACACTCTACAAATTCTTCTAAGGGTGAAAAAACCTTTTTTTGAATTTTGACACTTGACTATGGACGACCCTGACGAATTAGTGTGTTTTAATGCGTTACAGCTTAGAATACCTACCACGAGGTTTTATGAGTGATTTATTCCAGTCATCCTTAACTTCTCATCCGCAAGCCGAAAGTTATCGTCTGCGGTTGCTTGTTTTGAGCAATGGTCATGGGGAGGATATAATTGCAATCCGCATTTTGCAGGAACTCCTGCGACAACCAAACCCACCAGATATCTTTGCTTTACCTTTGGTGGGTGAAGGACATGCTTACCAACAGTTGGATATTCCACTTATAGGTTCAGTACGCACTATGCCTTCTGGTGGCTTTGTTTATATGGATGGACGCCAACTGATACGAGATGTGCGTGGCGGTTTACTGCAACTTACTTTCACCCAGATTAACGCTATCCGCCGCTGGGTGAGTTTACAAAAAAAATTAGGTAATAACAGAGCTATCTTAGCTGTAGGAGATATTGTACCACTGCTATTTGCAACTTTGAGTGGCGCTAAGTATGCTTTTGTCGGTACAGCAAAATCAGAATATTACGTACGGGATGAAGTCGGATTATTACCACGAAAATCAAAAGCTGCGCGTTGGGAAAACTTTTCCGGCTCAGTTTACCATCCTTGGGAACGTTGGCTGATGAGTCGCCGCCGTTGTAAGGCGGTGTTTCCTAGGGATGCGCTGACGACGGAAACATTAAAACAATGGCCAATTCCAGCTTTTAATTTGGGTAATCCAATGATGGATGGTTTAGAACCAACGTTTTCATCCCAACAATTTTATAGTAATGACACGCAGCAGCAAGAGAAAGTGCGACCCCTAGTTGTGACTCTTCTCCCAGGTTCTCGTCCACCAGAGGCATATACTAACTGGGAGAAAATCATGATTGCGGTATCTGCGTTGATGGGAAGTTTTCGGGATAAAGATTCAGTATTCTATACTTCTGGTACAGTAGTATTTTTAGGTGCGATCGCACCTGGTTTAGACTGCAATATTCTTGCCCAAAATGTTAAGTCTCAAGGTTGGCAATCTGAGTTGCAATCTCCGATCCAACTTCCTGATTCTAGTGTTTTAATCTTTAAGCAAAGAAACGCATATTTACTACTGACCCAACAAGCATATAACGATTGCTTACATTTGGGGGATTTTGCGATCGCAATGGCAGGTACAGCTACAGAACAATTTATTGGTTTAGGAAAACCTGCGATCGCTATTCCCGGTGATGGGCCTCAATACAACTCTACTTTTGCTGAAGCTCAAAGTCGTCTTTTAGGATCTTCTTTGATTGTAGTTGAACAGCCAGAACAAGTTGCAAAGGTAGTACCTTCTCTATTTAAATATCCCGACAGCTTGCAAACTATTGCTGAAAATGGTATTCAACGGATGGGGAAGCCTGGAGCAGCACAACGTATTGCTGATTGTTTACAACAGCTATTTGGTTAAGCTCATACCTCAATTCAAGTATAGGGGATAGCATTTTGTGCAGTTGACCCTAACGTCACCATAGTATTTGTTACTATGCCCAATTCCCAGATTTCTGTCTTTTATCTTCACCACTCAATATAAGCTAAACGGATGTCAGCTTAATTATGCTACTAACCCAGAACGTAGAGCGCGAACAGCAGCTTGGGTACGGTCATCAGCACATAGTTTATTCAGAATGTTGCGAACATGAGTCTTGACTGTACCAACCGTAATGTAGAGTTTCTCAGCAATCTGCCCGTTGCTACATCCAGCTACAATTAACTCAAGGATTTCCAGTTCTCGTTGAGTCAGAGGGTATGTTTCTAAAACTTGCTCGTATTCGGTCGCTAGTGCTTCAATTTTGACAGTCTTTGGCTTATCAGATGATTGGGTTTCTCCTGGAAAACCTTGTCGCATTTTTTGCAATACCACATTGGCAATTGCCGGATCAATCCAAGAGTTACCGCCGTGAGTTGCTTGAATCGCCTCCGTTAATTTACTGATACTTGTCTCTTTCATGTAATAAGAATCTGCCCCTGCTGCGAAAGCAGCAAGTACTGCGTCCTCTGTATGATCCATTGTGAGGATGAGAATTTTCGTTGTTGATTGCCCAGTTTCTGCTTGGTAGCGCTTAAACTTACGAGTGAGTTCAATGCCATCCATGTCAGGCAAGCCAATATCTACAACCGCCACGTCCGGCTTAGCCGTTTCTAAAAGTTTTAGTCCCTGAGTGGCATTTGCTGCTTCACCAATCACCTTTAATCCGCTGTGAGACTGTAATGCAGCTCGTAGTCCCATTCTTGTTAAGTCATGATCTTCAATTAAAAGAATGCTAATCTCGCTCATTGCTACACTCACTCTTACGCTGTTTGCATCTCTCAAAGTATGACCTTTTGTAAGCGCTACTTCTTATTTTCCCAAACCAAAGATAGATGATAATTTAACAACCTTGCATCCACCAATAGAAAGAAGAAATCTATATCTTTTTTTATATTTAGATAGAGCATAAATCTAGCTGAAGGTATATAGATACTTACACAAAAACTATGAAATATTTAGACGAACGCCAAATTTCTATCGTTTACCCCAATTTAGCCGTCATTTACCATGTTTCATTAGTTGTTTTCTATTATTCTGTACGAAGCTTTGAAAAAGGCTTATAAAAATGGATACATTAGCACAGGTCGAAGTTACCTTCAGAAAAAGTGAGCGATGCTTTCAAACAGTTTTTGACCAAACCTGTGAATTCATTGGACTCATCGAATCGACTTGCACCCTAATTGAACTTAATCAAACGGCGTTAAACTTTAGTAAACTCACCGATAGTGAGGTTATTAGTCATTCGTTATGTGAAGCTCGGTGGTGGAAAATTTTAAAAAAGACCCAGGTGCAACTAATAGGGGCGATCGCTGATGATGTTTTAGGAGTTGATAATACAATCGCGACGAGCAAATTTTCTATTAAATCGGTCTAAGTATAACTAGAAAATAATTGTAGTCTTTCAAACTTTATAAGCCAATGATCGCAATGAAAACACCAGACCTCTTGCATAAATCAAAAATAATAACCTCACCCCGCCTTTGACTTACATCAAAGTCTCCTCTTCCCAAGAGCGCTTAGGGTTGGGGGTGGGGTGTTAGGGACTTTTGCAAGAGGTCTACTGATAGTTATCTGATGAGCGCTAAGAAAATTGTTAAGACCAAGGAGGTACGATTACTTTGGATTCACAAAGTAAACACAGACAGGATTTTTTTCCTTACCTAGTCTAAGCAATGTGGAGGGTAAAACTGCTCAAGCTTATGGTACACGATGTTTGTGTGCAACTCTCACTAATGACTGAGGACGAGTGCGTACTCACTCATTTACAATTGTGTTGAAGCTCAATAAAGTATTCTATTCTACTTTATATTAGCTCTGTGTGCTTTAGCAGATAAATCATTTTCAGTTTGTTAGTTGCTAACTATTTTAGACATCTTGGTTATCAGCCATGATGTGATCACAATTTGAATTTAGAAAGGAGCAAAACCAAGCAGAAGATTACAACTGAAATATTGCTTAATATATACTCAAGACTTTGATCTTTTTTTACTTTGTTGAGATTATAGCAGTGCTAAAAAAAGGTAGAATATTCTATAAAAATACTTTAGTCAATGAAAGTCCAAATTTGAGATGTCCGAAATCCGAGATTCTTTAGTTAGATTATCTGAAAAGAGAAATGTTATACATCAACATATTTTTGGCAGCGAAAATAAAAACCGATGGAACAAACGCTGAGAATTCTGGTTATAGACGATGACGAAGTAGACCGCATGGCAGTACGTCGTGCCCTGATTAAAGCAGGTGTTCAGATGGAACTATCTGAGGTTGGCGATGGACATGATGCGATCGCTGCCCTAAAAAATGCTGCCTACGACTGCGTTTTTCTCGACTACCGCTTACCAGACCAAGATGGATTAACTCTAATCCAACAGATACGTTCTTCGGAAATTAAAGTTCCTTTAGTAGTTCTGACTGGTCAAGGAGATGAGCAAATTGCTGTGCAATTGATGAAAGCTGGTGCTACAGATTATCTATCTAAATCCAGAGTATCTTCAGAAACATTAGCACAGGTTTTGCGGAATGCTATTCGAGTTTATCGTGCTGAAATGCAGGCAGATCTGGCAAACCAGCATCTACGAGAAAGTCATGAACAACTTATTCGTAAAAATCAAGAACTAGAAAGACAACGACAACAAATTCAATTGCAAAATTTGAAGATATTGGAGGCATCACGGCTAAAATCACAGTTTTTGGCTACCATCTCTCACGAATTGAGAACTCCAATGAATGCGATCATTGGTTTTTCGCAGATATTATTGCGCCCCAAGTTTGGTCAATTGACAAATCAGCAAACAGACATGATAGAGCGTATTTTGAATAATGGTAAGCATTTGCTGATGCTGCTCAATGAAGTTCTCGACTTTTCCAAACTAGAGGCAGGACGATTAGATTTCAGACCGGAAATATTTGATGTATTAAAAGTCATCAATACCACTGTATCTGAAATGCGTTCCCTGGCTGACGTAAAAAAGTTATCTTTACTAGTGCAAACAAATTTGCAAAACCCTTTGCTCTTTAATGATCCAGCTCGTGTCAGACAGATTTTAATTAACCTGCTCTCCAATGCAATTAAATTCACAGATTCTGGTAGTATTTGGGTTGAGATTAAAGAAATTACTGGGGATAGAGTGGTAATTTCTGTTCGAGATACAGGTATTGGTATAGCTCCCAGAGATTTCACCCATATTTTTGAAGCATTCCGGCAAGTCGATCAAACTATCACGCGCAAATATCCTGGCACTGGTTTGGGTTTGGCAATTATAGATTCGCTGGTGCGAATGATGAGCGGCAAAATCATTCTCGAAAGTCAATTGGGGGTTGGTTCAATGTTTAAAATTGAATTGCCACGTCAAGTAAGATTAGGAACAGCAACAGTGGATCCTCTGGCTTTAAACTTGGATAGTAACGAGATTCTTTGCTCAGTTCAAAATCCTCATCAGTCACCTTCTCAATTTAGAAAAACACCAATGGGATATCCGAATCTCAAATTATAAATTACTATCAAAAAGTTGATAAAAGTTGATAAATCATGTCTGTTGTGGAAAATTCTAAAATAGATCGTATCCTCGCCGTTGATGATACTCGAGATAATCTCATTTTAGTTCAAACAATTTTAGAGAGTGAAGGGTATGAAATTGACTTAGTTACAGATGGTATAAAAGCTCTACAGCAAGTTGAAAAATCTCCACCCGATCTAATTCTGCTAGATGTGATGATGCCGGGGATGGATGGTTATGAAGTAACACGTCGTATTCGTAAGAACCCTGCTCTCAGCTATATTCCAATTCTATTAATCACTGCTTTTCATGAATCCAGCGTTGTCGAAGGCTTAGATGCTGGAGCTGACGATTTTATTCGTAAACCATTTGATACAGATGAACTACTGGCAAGAGTGCGATCGCTGTTACGCCTCAAGCACAGTCTTGACGAACAACAAAAAATGGCACGTCAGCGTGAAGACTTTGTTTCCCGTCTAACTCATGATTTGCGGACTCCCTTGGTAGCCGCCGATCGCATGTTGAATTTGTTTGAATTGGAAACCTTCTGCAAGATTTCGCCAGAAATGAAACAGGCGATCGCAGTCATGATTCGTAGTAATCAAAACTTAATGCAGATGGTGAATACCTTGCTAGAAGTTTATCGCTTCGAGGCAGGCAAAAAAACATTAAATTACGAAAGTTGCAATCTGCGCGAGATAGCTCAAGAAGTTGTTAGCGAACTAAGTCCTCTGACTAGCGAAAAAGGTTTAACTCTGAAAATAGACATTCGTGAGTTAGATTCACTAAGCAAGAATGCTGGTGTAGTTATGGGTGATCAGTTAGAACTGCGGCGGGTATTAAACAACTTAATTGCAAATGCCATCAAATTCACAGATACAGGAGGCATAACAATCCGCATTTCTGAAATATCAGCTGCTAATAATAAACAAGATTTGGTAAAAATTGAAGTAGAAGACACGGGATATGGTATAGCACCCGAAGACCAAGCAACAGTTTTCGAGCGATTTCGCCAAGGTAGAAATAAACGCTCAGGTAGTGGCTTAGGGTTGCATCTCTCACGCCGAATTGTAGAAGCACATGATGGAACAATCGAAGTCACTTCTGAACTAGGTAAAGGCAGTTTATTCACTGTGCAGATACCTAAGCGCACTTAAATTCTGATTTTTCATAAGTGATATCTTTGTCGGATTTACTAATCCTGACAAAGCTCAAAAACCGAGTGAAAATCAAATTTTCCGCAAAGCACACGGCGAATTATAGCCTCTAAGTCTTCAATCATGTATGGTTTGCTGATGTAGTCATCGAAACCTGCTTTAAGAATACGTTCTCGATCCTCCCTGCTAGCTAATGCTGTGACTGCAATTACTGGAATTTTACAAGTTAGGGGTTCTTCTTTGAGATAACGTACAACATCAATACCACTGTAACCTGGTAACAAAATATCCAACAGGATCAAGTCTGGCTGATATTCTTTAGCCACCAGTACAGTTGCTAAGCTGTCTGCTTGACAAATGAATCTACAGCCCAGTGATTCAAGGGCATAACCAATCAGCAGTAGACTATCATCATGATCTTCCACTGCCAAAATTAAAGGCTGCTGAAAGCTTTGCTTCTTTTCATCACTCATGAATGAATTTGTCAGATACATCTCTTCTCCAGAAGATTATATTGGGATTCATCGTTTTTCTTCATAAAACAGACGAAACATCCCGCTAGAGGTGGGATAGCGCTCACTCAAGATTAGCTCGTGTTTTGCTTTCACCCAGTTGATAATCCTTACCCACGCAAAAAGCGTTGAGGGAAGAAAACCTTAACCTGAGAGGTTTAGCAGATACTTTTTGATTATACGCAAAATTACAGAATATTTTCTCAATAACTTCATATTAACTTTATGGATAAAAATCCGATTATTGGGACAGTGTATCTTCGTAGGAGTTGAAGATACATTGTACTACGTGTTAAAAACTAGATAATGTGAAATTCTGTACTTTTGTTTGCGTACTAAATAGACTTTTAGCAGAATCTTGATTGGTTGTACAAAGGCAATTAAATTTATTTGTACTCTTATCAAATGCGTGGAATACAAATCATTGTAGGGGATATATTATGCCTCTAGGTGTATGGTCTATCCGATTGAAAAGGCGTGTAAACCAAGAGACTAATCTTGTATAGTAATCCGATTTGATTCGTGAACTGACTCGTAGAGACACCGAATGGAGAAGGTGGGGCCCCCTTTGGGGATTAGGGGCGAAGAGGCAATGGGGAATGGGGCATGGAGGAATGGCACTAAGAAAAGCTCTAAGCTTTGCCCTAACTGGTTCCTAGCCTGGAGGCTAGGAACCCATTTTCGGAGGCTCCGCCTCCAGTGGCTTGAGCAGAGGCAGCAGCCCTCTCGGAATACATTCCCAGCCTGGAGGCTGGGAACGAGGCGACACAAGCCTTGGGGCTTTTCTTAGTGCCATTCGGGCATGGAGAAGAAGTAATAAAGATGTACTGAATTTTTTTCAGAAATCAAATATGATTCCTATATATTAATATTTTTTAGTAAATATACTCAGCGATTAGAAATCGCGGCTACACAAACGTCGTAGGTAAAGTCTTGCCGCAGGGTAGTCCGTCTAAGCAGATTTAAAGAATTTAAAATCCGCGTAGTGCGCGTAGCGCAACAGACTTCATTCTTCTAAAAATCGGGTTTTAGAAAAATCTAATCTGATGTTGTTGCAGTTGCAACACTTTCTGGGAACTATAGGGTTGTAAAACCTGAAATTTGTTAGGAAATCCACACTCTTGCTTTCAAAGTTTATGACTGCATCCCAGGCAATCCATCAACCTTCAAAGTTGCTAAAATTAACCCAATAGTGTCAAAGTCGGAATGAAAAAGAGCGCACACCTCAAAATTTAAGCATAATATATTCACTCTCAACGATAGTTGATGTCTGTCAACGCTAGAAAAACCTAGACTCATTTTACTAAAGATAAAAGACTGTAATCTAGCTGCGATCGCCCCGTGGTCGATTACAATTGATGGCGTTTATAAGTATACATTTTTGTTCTCACTCAAGAAACAAATTGGTCAGTCAATTTCAGCAGTTTCTTGGCAAATAATTCAAGTTAAATTCAAATCACTGGCTCTCATCATATTACTAAGAAAACCACAAATAACGATGATTTAATTACTATAAATTCCAAAAAACTTGAAATCTTAATTATAAGATTAATAAAATTTAAATAAGTAATGTAAATGTTTAGTCTTCAAAAAGATAGCTTGATTTTAGTAGTAGATGATACAACTACAAATATAGAAATTGTTTCTGAAATGTTGACTGATGCTGGTTTTGGAGTTTCCATAGCATTTGATGGAGAAATTGCGCTTAAGCAAGTTCAACATAAAATCCCTGATTTAATTTTGTTAGATGTAATGATGCCGAGAATAGATGGATTTGAAACCTGCAAAAGGTTAAAGGAAAATCCATCAACTCGTGATATTCCCATAATTTTCATGACTGCTAATTGTGATACAGATAGTAAGGTAGAGGGTCTAAGTATAGGAGCAGTTGATTACATTACTAAACCATTTCATGAGAAAGAATTACTAGCTAGGATAAAAACCCATCTTCAATTACGGAATTTAACAAAAACTCTAGAAAAACGAGTAGCAGAAAGAACAGCAGACCTTTCAAAAGCATTACGAGATTTACAAGAATCTCAACTCCAACTTGTACAACAAGAAAAAATGTCTGCTCTTGGTCAATTAGTAGCAGGAGTTGCTCATGAAATTAATAATCCAGTTAGTTTTATTCATGGTAATCTTGGTCACGCTTCAGCATATTTCCAAGACATCATTAACCTTATTGACCTCTATCAACAGCATTATCCTAAGCCTGTTCTAGAAATTCAAGAGGAAATTACGGCGATAGATCTAAAATATGTGCGTTCGGATCTACCTAACTTAATTTCCTCGATGAAAGAGGGTGTTCAGCGTATTCGCAACATTAGCACCAGTCTCCGAACATTTTCTAGAGCAGATAGCGATCGCAAAGTTTCCTGCAATATTCATGATGGCATCGACAGTACAATTATGATTCTTAAACATCGTTTAAAAGCATCTGAGAATCGTCCTGATATTCAAGTAATTAAAAATTACGATAATTTACCAGAAGTAGAATGCTTCAGCGGACAACTAAATCAGGTATTTATGAATTTGTTAGCTAACGCTATAGATGCTTTAGAAGAGTCTAATATAGGACGCAACTATATTGAAATTGAGACAAACCCCAATCAGCTTTTGATTCAAACTATTCTCAGCAAAGAAAAAAATAATGTTTTAATCCATATTAAAGATAATGGAGTAGGGATGTCAGATGATGTCCAGCAAAAAATATTCGACCACTTATTTACCACTAAGCCAGTCGGTCGAGGTACGGGATTAGGATTATCAATTGCTCGTCAAATTGTGGTCGAGAAACATGGAGGAAGTCTGGAGGTCTATTCAGCGTACGGACAAGGATCAGAGTTTGTAATTACTCTTCCAACTCATTAGAGGAGGGCACACACATCAAACTCCACAAAAAAATAATATTAGTTAGGCATGGAACAGTTAATTATAAGCAATTTTAGGGAATTCTAAAACTGTATTCAAAAACTACATTTCTAAAATTTATTTATGAACAACCCCCTTAACCACTCAATAGACTCTATCAATATCCCTTTAGAACGTGATCTATTCTTGCGTACATTAATTAGGGAATTATCTGGCACTTTGCAGGACGTAGTTGGATTAGAGGAAGCCTCTGGATTTATCAGCGTAGTTGGTGGAAGAATGGGTAGGCAGCTAAACCAAGATTATAAGTCTGCTTTGGTAGTCTCCCATCTTTCCCATCAACAAGTTGCTGATGTCTTAGTTGATTTAAAAAGACGAATTAAAGGCGATTTTTATGTTATTGAACAGAATGATGAAAAGATTGTATTTGGTAATCGCGCCTGCCCATTTGGTGAGAAAGTGCTTGGTCGCCCTGCTATGTGTATGATGACTTCAAACATCTTTGGGACTGTAACGGCTGACAATTTGGGATATGCCAAAGTCGAACTGCAAGAAACTATAGCAAGGGGTGCTCCTGGATGTGGAGTTGTGATTTACCTAAAACCCACAGCTGAGTCGGAGGATGCAGAAGGTCGAGAATACTTTAGGGGAATAGAAGAGGAGACTTTTCAGCACTAAGCCAACTAGAGGTTATGAGCTTAGTGCAGCTATGTAAAGTATAGTCAAACTCTGAAATTAAAAGCCACATGACTCCCGAACAATTTCTTGAATTTGCCAGAATTTTACCAGAACCTCTACTCCTGGTGAGCAGTGAGGGTCATCTGCTAACTACCAATCAAGCAGTAGCAGATATGCTGGGGTTACGCCGTCAGGAATTACAAGGCAAAATGCTCTTTGATTTGGTAACTGAGTCTTCTCACGAGATTTTAAAGTACTTACAAGCTTGTTCAAGTAGTAGAAAAATGGTTTTGGGTTGCTTGACTTTACGTAAGAATGATCAACAAACGTTAATATGTCGTAGTCAAGGAGCGGTTATTCAACCCTGGTCTACTGAGTCTTCGGCTCTAATTCTCCTACGCTTAGAAAAGAGGGTTATAGCTAATAATAATTTTGTTCTACTTAACAAAAAAATAGACGAATTAGCAAAAGAAGTCCAGAAACGCAAACAGGCAGAGGAAGCACTTTGGAAAGCGAATCAAGATTTGGAAATTCGTGTTGAGAAGCGGACAACTGCTTTACAAGAAACACTAAATGAACTGCAACTTACTCAATCTCAGCTAATTCAAGCTGAGAAAATGTCTAGTTTGGGTCAAATGGTTGCTGGTGTCGCCCATGAAATTAATAATCCTGTAAACTTTATTTATGCTAATCTTCACCACGCAGGAAAATATGCTGAAGATTTAGTAAAATTAATACAACTTTATCAACATACATATCCAAGCAGTTCTTTAGAAATACAAGAGCGAATAGAAGTAATAGATTTGGATTTTTTAATCCAAGATTTAACTAAAATTTTCCAGTCAATGCGAATAGGAACAGAGCGCATTCAGGAAGTTGTTAAATCGCTGCGAAACTTCTCTAGACTTGATGAGGCAGCAGTTAAGTCAGTCAATATCCACGAAGGAATTGACAGTACTTTAATGATTCTGGAACACCGCTTAAAAGCTATACATGAGTATCCAATTACAATTATCAAAAAATATGGTCAACTGCCCAATGTAACTTGCTATCCTTGTCAACTCAATCAGGTATTTATGAATATTATTGCCAATGCGATCGATGCACTTGAGGAATCAGCGATAATAATCAAAAAGCAAAAATTACCAACATATAACCCCCAAATTCAAATTCATACCAAAGTACTTGATGATCAATGGGTAACTATTACTATTACTGATAATGGAGTGGGAATAAATGAACAAGTAAAATCCAAATTATTTGACCCATTTTTCACTACTAAAGCTGTAGGTAAAGGTACTGGGTTAGGATTATCTGTTAGCTATCAGATCATAGTTGAAAAACATGCCGGAGAAATTAGCTGTTCTTCTACTCCTGAAAAATGTACAGAATTTGTAATTAAGATTCCTGTTAACCAAGTCTATTAAAAGTAAAGTAATACTTTAACAGATAATAAATGGTTATAATACTAGTTTATTTACAGATTAAAATTTTATTTTAAATATTTCAGGATATGGTTCAAAGTTTTTTATTTAAGAGTAGATAAATGATGATTAATATGATTACCCTTCTACTAAATAAGGTTCTTGCGTTACTTTTATGGAGAATTAATACTAAAGTGCCAGTTTAATAAACTGCGGAGTCTAAAATTGCTAAAGTTACGAAAGCCATATCCAAGTCTTTTAATCAACTTCAGCTTATTATTAATTCCTTCTACAGTACCACTCGTAGTTTTTTCATCAAAATAACCTACTATTTCTCCAAACCATCTAACCATTGTACCAGAAGTGTTGAATGTTAAGAAAAGTCTGATAAAAATAGCCCAAAATATGGTATTTTTGGGCGTAAGCTTAAACTATATTAGTTTGACTGTGATTATAAATTCATTTCCCAAAATTGTCAAAGATATCTTGAAAAGCCTGCCAAAAAACGATTATCCAGTATTGAATAGTCGTCTATTCTTTGAGTGCTGGCTATCGTATGCTTTGGATAACAGTTTAACAAGTATGCGAGATTTATTTAAAAGATTAAATAACACAGGATTTGATGTAGATATTTCTACTTTTTCTCAAGCAAGTTCTCACAGCCCACAAAAACCTTTCCAAGAAATTTATCATAAATTAAATGAGTTAGTACATAATAAAACTCAGAAGAAATTACATGATAAATATGCTATTTGTCCCATTGATTCAACAATTATTACTTTAACAAGTAAATTGTTGTGGGTTTTGGGACATCATCAAGTTAAACTTTTTAGTTCTTTAAATCTAGCTACAGGTAGTCCATCAGATAATTTCATCAACTTTGGGCATGATCATGATTATAATTTTGGTTCAAAAATGATGTCTAATCTGCCAACAAATGCAGTTGGAGTAATGGATAGAGGATTTGCAGGATTAAAATTTATTCAAGAGTTAACACCAGAAAATAAATATTTTGTTTTGCGAATAAAAAATAATTGGAAACTAGAGTTTGAGGACTCAACTGGCTTAGTCAAAGTTGGTGCATCTGATGATGCTCAAGCATATAGAGTGATTAATTTTTGTGATGTATACACAAAAACTGAGTTTCGCTTAGTGACAAATTTGCCTGCATCGGGAGATGCAGCAGTTAGTGATGATGAAATTCGAGATATTTATCGGTTACGTTGGGGAGTTGAATTATTGTGGAAGTTTTTAAAGATGCACTTAAAACTTGACAAATTAATTACCAAAAACGTCAATGGTATCACTATACAAATTTACATTAGTTTAATAGCATATTTGATTTTACAGCTTTTATCGATACCTAAACAATGGGGATATACACTATTAGATAAATTCCGTTATTTACAATCATGTATGTGTCAAAAAATCAGTTATGTTCATTGGCTTGAGGAGATGATGTTATGTTGACTATTTTTGGCTTTTTAGAATTACTCTAACCAAGTATGTAAAGTTTTGTATCAACATTCAACGTTTCTGATTATTATAATATAATCATTACTTAATAAATAATGTTTAAAAGTTTGTAAGCTTATGCTTGGTAAAATTTTTAGACTTCAATATCGTAAAAAGTATAGGCATGAAATTTAAATTATTTTAATTTTCACCATAAAAGTAGCGCAAGAGCCAAAATTCCTTTAAGGTTGACCACAAGGTTTTTTTAACGTATTGACCGCAGCATAAGGGTTTGAGATGAAAAATTGGCTTTTAAGCAAAACGCTTATGCATGGGTAATTTTGCCAGTTTTACCAAAATTTTTCTAGGCTCTGATTTTGGCTAAGGTATTGATTATTAAGAACATTTATTTTCTAGTAATCGAATAAAGTTGAAATTAAATATTTTTCCATAACTAGCCTTTTGAACAATGAATGAAAGCTGGGAAGTTATCGTGTTTAATTTCTTTTTTTTGAAATTTACATAAATGTCAGAGTTATCATTTTTAGCTTTTCCTAAATGTAATCTATTTATACTACTCTTGGAAGTGCGGAATCTGGGTAATATGATAATTTCAGCTTTGTATCGGATTTTTGCTAAGTTTTTGGCATACTAGGTACTGAAGAACCAAGAAAGTTTTAAAATAATTCAGTAAATTTACAGGAAGATAGCAGAAATCTGTGTAATTTATTGTATTTCAGGCTTCCTCTGCCACTTTACCTACTTAACTTCTGTTGTAATTTGTAGAGTATAAGGGAGATACTCGCCTTGGTTATAGGAACCAACCCAAATTTGGTAACTTCCAGGCAGCCATTCACCAATGATACCGGAATTTTTGCCATCAAAATCGTCATTACACCAAGTACCACCGGGGCCCTTAACAATCATGGTGGTGTCTTCAGGACTTTGTACTTGCAGCCTCAAGTATTCAAATTTACTTGTCAGTTCCAAGGTATGGTCTGGTGTTTCATCAACAAATCCATTACAAGGGCCTGTTGCTGTTTCGCTTCTCCCGGCCACTTGGTTCCCAGATACTAAACCACCACTCATACCGCGAACTATCATGGGGTCTGGAGAAAATTGGCGATCAATGGTGACATCTCCAAATATAGTTGGCATTTCCTCAGCATCAGATGTGGTATTAATTGCCGATGTTATGAAGATTATAAGCATCATGAAAGATATTCTCATTCCTCTATTTAGTGCTTTTTTTCGCATTGTAATTAAGTTCGTTTCTAAGTGTTATTAAAGACATTAATTTTACACACTTAGTTCCCCATACGAGGATAATTGACTACTTGTTGAAAATTGTTCTAATTCAACAATAGGGACGCACAATTGTTTGTGCGTCCCTAAAATCTTAAATATTCCTCAAATCTGGAAGCGATCGCTAATTGGCTTCTGTTATGGCTTTATTCAAGCGTGGCTTGTCTAAACCGATTTGATTGAGTAGTAACCAGGATTGAATTAGGTCAGGGCCATGAACATCTCCGGTTAAGGCTGCTCGGAGCGATCGCATTACCAAGCCTTTTTTAACGTTTTGCTCTTTCACCACTTGTTTAATAATGTCTTGAGCTGAGGCTTCCGATAGTTGCGGCTGATTTTCCAAGGCTGTAACTATACTCTTGAGTGTCGCAGCAGAACCTTCTTGCTTAAGTTGGGTACTGGCTTCGTCACTAAATTCAATGTCGCTGAAAAATAGTTGAGCCATTGGTACAGCATCTACCAGACGAGTTAAGCTTTGGCTAATTAAAGCTACTAACTGCTCTAACCAAGGGCGCTCTCGTCCGCCATCAAATTTATACCCTGCTGCTTCCCAAAAAGGTATGAGCAAATCTGTGAGTTTATCTACTGGCGTATTGTGAATATACTGACTGTTTAACCAATCTAGTTTCGCCCAGTCAAACTTTGCGCCTGCTTTATTCACGCGCTCAAAGCTAAACTCTTTGGCTGCTGCTTCTAAAGTAAATATTTCTTGAGTCGAGTCTGGGGGCGACCAACCCAGCAATGTCATGTAATTCACCAAAGCTTCAGCAGTAAAGCCTAATTGCTTAAAGTCGAAAATGGAAGTGACGCCATCCCGTTTAGAAAGCTTGCGCCCATCCATATTCAAAATTAGTGGCGCGTGAGCGAAATCTGGTATTTTTGCACCCAAAGCTTCATACAGCAGAATTTGCTTAGCGGTGTTGGCGATGTGGTCTTCTCCTCGAATTACATGGGTGATTTGCATATCGATGTCATCCACTACAACTACAAAGTTGTATAGTGGTTGGCCACTACCCTCTTCGGAAGCACGCGCGATGACCATATCACCACCTAAATCGCTACCTCGCCAAGACATGTTTCCCCGTACTAGGTCATTCCAGACAATTTCTCGCCCATCTTCGATTTTGAAGCGAATCACATAAGAGCGACCTTCTGCCTCAAAAGCGGTGCGTTGTTCTGGGGTGAGGTTACGGTGACGGTTGTCATAACGGGGCGCTTCGTTTCTAGCTTTCTGAGCGTCTCGGAGAGCTTCTAATTCTTCGGAGGTGGTATAACAGCGATAAGCTAATCCTTGATCTAACAGTTTTTGTACTGCTTCTTTGTAGAGATCTAGGCGTTGAGATTGAAAAAGTGGCCCTTCATCCCAGTTTAGTCCTAGCCAGCGCAGCCCTTCGAGAATATTTTCGGTGTATTCAGGACGCGATCGCTCTAGGTCTGTATCTTCTATTCGCAGGATGAACTTCCCGCCGTGGTGGCGGGCAAATAACCAGTTAAACACAGCCGTTCTGGCTGTACCAATATGTAAATTACCAGTTGGACTTGGAGCAATACGGACTCTAACAGTCACAGTTGATTCTCTCTTTCGCAAAAAATGATAAATTGAGCTTATAACTAAGCCTAAAGTTCTGAGTCCTTAGAGATGCGATTGATCACGTCTGTACTGAGTTTAAGAACTATAGACTTTACGGCATCACCAATTACCGATTTCTAATTCCTATAATACTCAGGACTCAGCACTTATTAATTTAAAACGGGACTGACGGGGCTCGAACCCGCAACTTCCGCCGTGACAGGGCGGTGCTCTAACCAATTGAACTACAGTCCCTTGTTGGGCAACTTTGCTATTATGCCTGTTTTTTTTTCAATTGTCAAGTGGTTTTTAGTTGAAAATAGGGCATGGGGCATGGGGCATTGGGCATGGGGCATTGGGCATTGGGCATGGGGCATGGGGCATGGGGCATTGGGCATAGCAAGAGAGATTTTCATCTTGCGTTTTGAGTGCAACTCATGGAGTCTGTTGCATAAATCCTTGAAGTGTGATGTAGAGCGTTTGCTTTGAGTGAACAGAATGACATTTTCAAAGCTGGACTGCTGATGCTCCTATGTTGCTACCGCTAACACCAACGCATTGGCTCAGCTAGACAGACAAAACCCGCTTGCGCGGGTTGAAAAGTATCTATTTTAGTTAGTTCACGGAGGTGGACTTAGTTTGTGTAGTAGCGAATCATATTCGCTCAATACTTTTAAAACATCCTCTAAGAGCAATCTTTTGTTTTTTCAAACAAGAGCAATGACTAGGAGAAGTTCGAGGCAGTCAGCGTCAGGTTGCCAGTAAGGCCAATCAGTAGATCAGCATTGGTTACAGTACCTGGGGTGGCATCATTACCTAATACATACGTATTACCACTGAATTGGAAAGCACCAAACTTGCTAGCTCCAATTGCATTAGCAGCAGCACTAACCGCCAGGGTTAAGGTTGAAGATGTACCCACAGCTGTCTGCACAGTTGACTGAGCAACCAAATTAGCGGCACTAAATCCAGTTATTTTGATGACATCATCTGCTACCGCAAAATCAGTAATTGTATCAAAGGTAACAGATCCTGCTAGGCTTCCTGCATTGGATTCAGTCAATCCATTATAGTTAAAGATGTCTTTACCAGCACCACCTGTTAATGAGTCAGCACCAGCGGCGCCTGTTAACGTATCATTACCAGCACCACCTGTTAATGAGTCAGAACCACCACCACCTGTTAATGAGTCATTACCATCACCACCTGTTAATGTATTATTGCCAGTAGTACCACCAGTAGCGGTTAAGTCTGCTTTGAAAACACTAGCGTTGATAGTTATACCAGCGGCTGGAGATGCTGTAATAGTTAGGTTTTTGTCACCCGTCAGGTTGAGCGTTAAGGGAGCAGAGCTACCAGATAGATTATTAGTAAACGCTATAGCCGCGATCGAATTATTAGCAGCATTTAGTACTCCAGAACCTTTCTCAGAAGCTAAATTGAGGGTGGGAGAACTAGTTAAGGTAAGTGTGCTAATTGCTGCCGCGTTTTGAAGCGTTAAGTTAACTACACCATTACTGGTGATAGCGAAAGTTCCAGCAGTAGT
The DNA here is from genome assembly GCF_015206995.1 of aff. Roholtiella sp. LEGE 12411. Lineage (GTDB taxonomy): Bacteria > Cyanobacteriota > Cyanobacteriia > Cyanobacteriales > Nostocaceae > Komarekiella. The sequence goes on from NZ_JADEXR010000028.1 coordinate 26,422, forward strand.
TGCGGTGTAGATAAATTTGTTATCTCCAGCTGCTCCAGTAACGGTATTATTTTGTGCCTGGAATAGATATTCTTTAAGGGCAGCTGTCTTGCTAACATCGACTGTTGTACCTGCACTAAAGCCCAAGGCATCAAAATTCTTGGCAGTGTTGATAGCATCATATAAGGCTTGGGTAAAAGTGGCATCGGCTAGCACTAATGTATCTTTGCCAAGACCGCCATCAAGCTTATCGCTTGCGTTGAAATCGTTTGCTGAAAACGCAATGCTATCTTCGCCGCTACCACCTGTGAAGGTAACATTTCCTCCAGTACCCGCTTTTAGTTTGACACCGCCTGTGTTTTTGCTCGCATCAATCGTTGTTATGTTGGCATTGAGCAGGTTAGTAATTTCTAGTCCACCAGCACCGCTAAGATTCAGGGTTTTCACCGCCGTTTGTGTTGTTAATGTCGTAACGCTATTCCCTGAACCCTCAGCTATAAGGTTAAGCGTAGCGACTCCAGCACCATTTTGGATAAGTCCACCCAATTTTGAATCTTTGATAGAAAAGGTCGCACTGGTTGCAACAGTACCAAAATCAGCCGTGACACCCAACCCGGTATTGGTAAGACCTTGAACACCAAGGATAATATCCTTGAGTCCACTGAAGGTATAAGAACCTGTAGGGTTATTTACAAGGGTAACTTTTTCAACCCCTTTGCCAGCAAGGGGAGTAAAGTCAATACCTACTGTCCCATTGACCAATTCTATATTTTCAACACTTTCTAGAGTTGGCAAATTAGCTGTTGAATTGAAGTATCTAAAGGTATCGCTACCTGCGCCCCCTTTGATTTGGTCGGCAGATTGGACAGTAGCCGTAGTAGCGCCAGCACCGTCACCGATGAATACGTCATTATTCGCTGTACCTGTGAGGTTGTCAGTGCCAGTGGTCAGGGTAAAGGTTGAACCTGCGGACGCGAAATCAGTGATGGCTTTATCAACTGCTGTATTACCTGCTGTAAGGGATTCAGGGGTTTCTTTAACCGTATTGAGGATACTTGTTGATTGGGCAAATAAATCTGCGGAGAAGTTTTGGATATTACTGTTGAGCAGTCCAGCAGTAAATCTTGCAGAAATGGCAGACTTATTTTGGAAAGCTGTTTTATCTGTACCCCCAGCATTTAGGGTCAATGTAAGGATAAACGTCGGAACTTGAGCCGAGCCTAAAGTTTTTAACCTATTAACCCAAAAATTTAATCCATCGGTTTCAGCTTCCCGACCAAAAGCATTGAGGTAGATAGATTTGACGAATGCAGTCGGATCGGAGATATCAGGAAAAGCTACATAAGGATATTTATCTTTAGTCTCTTTTGCACCAGCAAAACCTGTGGCGATGTCTTCGAGCGATACGCCTTTATTCGCTTGGGAAACCCAAAATTGTAGACCAGTTGGATCGCCTGCGCGACCGAAGTAAGCCACATAAAGCCCATGAATTGAATTTGCATCTGCCTTAGTCATAGTTCAGTTTTACTCCTCATTTCGGTTTACGCTGGTTCAGATTTTGAATAGCTTGTCGTAGTTTGGCAAATAAAGCATAAAACTAGCTCAGTTTTTATACTGAACTAACTGGATAAATACGGAAAATATTTAAGTAGTTTAACGGTTGTTGTTATAACTTTGAATTTTAGTTTTCTGTAGTTTATTCGTAAATTTAAGTAAAAATTAAGACATGTTTTTACCTTTGATGTCATCTGAGACAAGGGAGATCAAGCAATACGTTCTAGAGTAAGATTTAATCTCTCTAACTCCCTTGTATAGAGAGATTAAAGAAGATATATGAAAGATAAATATACTTAAACTAAGCGTATTAAAATAAGTAATAAGCACAAGATAGTTACGGTGCTAAGTTAAGACTTGTAGGGTAGCAAGTCCTGTTTTTTTCCAACTGAATTGATTTGCTCTTTTTATACCTTGGTTGGAAAGGTGCGATCGCAATCCTGAATCCGTAGCGATGGTTTGCATTGCGGCGGTGATTTCTGCTGTGTTGTAGGGGTTAATGAGAATTGCAGCGTCGCCAGCCACTTCTGGGAGAGAAGAAAGGTTAGAGGTGATTACTGGAGTACCACAAGCCATTGCTTCTAAGACAGGGAAACCAAAGCCTTCCCAAAGACTAGGAAAAACAAGAGCGATCGCACTATTTATAATTGTTGGTAATTCGTTATGAGGTACATAGTTGAGAAACTGCACCTGATGAGTAATACCCAGTTCCTCAAGTTGTGCTTGTAATAATGGGGTATAACGCCCATCAGTTGGGCCTGCTAACCATAGTTGATAGTTGCTTTTATGAGGTAGTGCAGCAAAAGCAGTTATAAGCCTGTGCAAGTTTTTGTAAGGGTCGTGTCGCCCAATGTAAAGAAAATAGCACTGACCTTGACTCCATCTTTTCACCTCTCCATCTTCCCATGTTTTCCACAAGGGGCGAAAATGTTGGCGATCGTAAGCCAGAGGAATGGGGGTAATTTTGCTCGCGGGAATTTGGTAAAAGTTGATGATGTCATTAGCTGTAGCGTGGGAGTTACAGATAATGTGTTGTGCTTGTTGGAGAACTCGAGGGACGTAGTAACGATGGTATGGCGTCAAAGGTGAGAAGCGTTTAGGAAAGCGCAGTGGTATCAAATCGTGAGACATGACAACAAAACGGCATTTACTATAAAGTGGTGCTTCTGGTAAGGGGGAAAATAACAGCCGGGATTTTAACTTTTTATAAATTTGTGGTAGTTGAAACTGTGTCCAGAGCAGTCGGTTGAAATGTCCTTTTGTGCCGCGATCGGGGGTAAGATTATCTGGAACTGTGTAGCAGTTAAATTCTGGATATTCTTGGGTTGTTAATAGGGTTGGGTTGAGAGATTTTAAATAAGGAAAAATATTTTTAGCGTAGTTACTTATACCCGTTGGTTGAGAAAACAAAATTGATAAATTAACAATTAATTGATTAGAGTCAAAAGTGTCTATTGTCTTCATCAAACAAAATCTCTATAAGCCTTGAGCGTTTCTTTTGCTGTTCTTTCCCAGGAAAATAATTTTGCTCTTTCTTGACCTTTGTTAATTAGTTCTTGCCTAAATTGACAATCATTAATTATTTTTAATATAGCTTCAGCTAGTTGGATAAAATCATTGGGATCAATTAATATAGCAGCATCTCCCGTTACTTCTGGAAGTGATGAAGTATTAGCAGTGACAACAGGTGCGCCTAGAGTCATTGCTTCTAGTACTGGTAGACCAAAACCTTCGTAATGAGAAGGATAAACGAAAACATCGGCTTTTGAGTAAAATAGTGCTACTAATTTATCTGACAAATAGTCAAGATGGTGAATTTCGTGTTTCCAGGGAGATGTATCAATAGCCATAAATATTGGTTCATAATTCCATCCTTTCTTACCAATTAATATTAGGTGATGTTCAATTTTATATTTTTGTTTTAAGAAGTTGAATGCTTTAATTATATTATTAATATTTTTTCGTGGTTCTATGGTACTAACAAAAAGTAGATAGGGTTTGGAAAAATCGTATTTAGCTTGCTTTTCAAGCTTCTCAACAATTTCTTCAGATAAGTAACTTAGATGGTAACGACTAGCTAGAGGAGTAACATAGATTTTCTGTGGATCTACTTCTAAATACTCAATAATATCTTTTTTAGAGCTTTCTGAAATTGTTAATACTAAATCTGTCCACTGTAAGCAGTGCTTAACTCTTTTTGTATATGTTTTAACAACTGAGTCTATATAATTAGGATATTTAATAAAAGTCAAATCATATATATTCATAACCTTTAAGCTGTTATTACAGGGATAAACTGAATAATTTGTTCCATGTAATATATCTGGGTAATCAAAACATTGTTCTAAGTAATTCTGAAAAGAGTATAGAAATAAACTTGATGCTTGAGTTGATGTCAAGAATAAATCAGAAATTCTGACAGGTATGGGTAGTATATGATGAATAGAAGAATTTTGATTTAAGCAATCAGGTAAAGCTAGTTTGCCTGAAAGCCAATTTTTAAATCCTGGTTGATAGGCAATCTCCAATTGAAATTTCTCTTGGGATTGTAAAGCGTCAAGTGAGCGGATTAAATTAGCAACATAAAAGCCAACTCCACTTGGTTTTGAATCTACTGGAGTGGCATCAACTACAACTTTTAACATTAGATATTTAAGCTCCGCCGTTGCTTAATTTTTTCAGGTCATAATCAACCATTAACTCAACCATTTGCTGAAAGGGATGTTGAGGTTGCCATCCTAACTCGGTCTTAATTTTATTAATGGAGCCAATTAACTGCACAGGTTCATCAGGGCGGTAAAATGCGGGATCAACAGAGACATAATCTTGCCAGTTTAAACCAACACAGTTGAAGGAACACTCAACAAGTTCTTTGACAGAGTGAGTTTCACCACTGGCGATGATGTAGTCTTCAGGTTGTGCCTGTTGCAACATCAGCCACATAGCGTAAACGGCATCTTTGGCGTAGCACCAGTCACGACGAGCATCTAGGTTGCCTAATTTTAGTTCATTTGCCAGGCCCAGTTTGATTTGGGCAGCTGTGTGTGTAATTTTGCGAAATACAAATTCTGTACCGCGTCGAGGGGATTCGTGAGTGTAAGTAATACCACAGCAGGCGTAGAGGTTGTATTTTTGCCGATAGTTGATAGTCATCCAATGAGCATAAGCTTTGGCAACACCGTAGGGGTTACGGGGACGGAAAGCGGTGCGTTCAGTTTGGGGTGATTCGTCTGGTTGACCAAAAACTTCACTACTAGAGGCTTGATAAAATTTAGCATCCGGTTTGCAGCGACGGATAGACTCTAAGAGACGGGAAACACCAAGGGCTGTGTATTCAGCAGTGAGGGCTGGTTGAGTCCAAGAAAGGGGTACGTAGCTTTGAGAGGCAAGATTGTAAATTTCGTCAGGTTGAGCTTCGGCAATTACATCCATTAAGGAAGATTGATCCAAGAGATCACCTGATAATATTTGAACGTTGTCTGAAAGATGGGCGATACGCTCCAGATTGCTGGTACTAGAACGGCGGACTAGACCAAAGACTTGATAGCCTTTAGATAGGAGAAGTTCGGCAAGATAGGAACCGTCTTGTCCAGTTAAACCAGTGATTAGGGCTTTTTTTGTCACGTTTGTCATTAGATTTTATTTTTCCCAAACTAATAATATTACTCCACTCACTATTAAACTCAAACCTACTAGACATGTCACGAAAATAGCTTCATTGCCGACATCAACTCTGCCTAACTTGAGGGTAGCTACTTTAAAAAAAACTGTCCTGCCACACTGGCTAAAACTGACATGAGCAATCAAATAAATTACTGTAGTGTTAAAAAAGTATCTTCTCACTCATTAATCAGTTTTTTATCATACGCTTAATTGAAGTATTAAATATTAAGAATTAGAAGTGATGGTTATTACTGTAGTGTTAACTGTAGTGTTAAAAAAGCATCTTCTCACTCATTAATCAGTTTTTTATCATACGCTTAATTGAAGTATTAAATATTAAGAATTAGAAGTGATAGTTACGTCAATTTGGAGAGATTTCGCTTCTTTATCGATAAACCAAGCCACTGATTCTTGTACCATAGTTAAAACTAAACTGTATTTACCTGGGTTAGTGGGTGTTTTAATCAGTGCATTAATTACTACTGACTCTCCAGGAGATAGATCAAAAGGAAGGGCTGTACGCTTGCCATCCTCGTCAAACATTACCAATTTTCCAGTAGGATCTAGCCAACGATAACTGAAGTTTGTGGGATGTTTACCTATGGTAGACCATAAAAAGTTACTAGTATTTGTAATTATAAGTGGTATTTTTAATAATTCATCTTTGCTGAGAGTTTTTGGAACTGCATAAGCTTCTATTTTTTGTGAGAATACTTTTTGTATAGGCAACTGAATTTCATAAGATATTAAATTTTGAGAAGAGTTAATATCTTCTTTAACTGAATACATCTTAATAAGTTTATCTTTCTCTTTTAGAGACTGCTGAGATATGATGCAAAGTTTCCCTCGGCTATCTTCTCCTAACCAGTTAATAACTTGAGCGGTATTCATTGACTTAGAAACACCACTATAGTTAGGCGGACTATTTCCTGAATAACCATTTACAACAGGGACATTGGCTTTTATACCAGCCCACATAGCTGATAAATGCGATACCCAATACGGCTTTTCAGGATTCAGTGTGACATACGCTAAATTACAATCACTTTGCATTAATTCCTGAATTTGTAGAACTTCTTTTGTAAAAAGTAGTTTTTCAGAGCTAGGTAAATTAATTACAATTTGTTCTAGTAAACATCCAAGGCAAAGTAAGCTTAATATTGACATACGTACCTGCTTTCCAAGCATAGTACGTATCAGAGAGTCCAAGCATAATATTGCGGCAACTATGAGATAAAAATAAACTATTGTCCAAATTCGAGTCACTGCTCTAATTGCCGAAGCGCCAGGTATAACGCTATAAATAATTCTCCAAAGTGACCAACCATTTGGTAGACGTATACAAAGAATAAAAAGAGTGAAAGCAACAAGTAGGCAGACTTTTATAAGAAAACTTCTTTCAGAAGTTAATACAGACTGTCGAAACAGTAACATGTAAACAGATAATCCAATTAACAAAATAACTAAGAACCCTAGAAATAAATGGTGTTCTTGAGTCATTTGTAAGTCTTTAGAAAATACTGAAAGCGAAGACCACCAAAGACTATCAGGTGCTGGTAAAAACCAAGAGGAAAGTCTAGGCAGCATATAGTCTACTTCTGCATAGCTGCGATACGCAAGTATTTCTTTAGCATTTATGTAAGGTCTAAGCAAACCATACATGAGTAATGCCCAAGTTAAAGTAATTGTAATAACTGCTTTGTAGTTATGCTTAAAATATGTAGTTAGACGATAAAAAGTATTTCTATCTAAGATAGATACTATCACTATAAGAATCATTAAACTAAATATCAAGAACCAGCCTAAATAGATACCAGAAAGAACTTGAAGATAAATCAGTATAAGCGATAATGCAAGTTGTTTATTATTGGGCGATTTGATAAAATTCCAGACAAACAGAAATGCAAGTGGTGTAAAAAACTGAGGAAGTAGTTGCTGATGAAGAATTTGAACAAGTCTCGGCATACCGAACGCAAAAAGAAAAGCACCAATTACTGTTGGTACATGACTTGTACGATAATGCCGCATTAATATAGCAAAGCTAATAAAACAGAGGATACATACTAATATCATCCATAATTGATATGATAAGTCTGGATCAAATAAGGCTCTCAATGCCCAGTATATGGGAGCAGAACCAAATAAGTTATCTGAAAAAGTTAAAACATTTTTATAAGGATAAAAGAAAGCTGGTGAGAATAACTCGCCAACATAATTTCTATTAGTTAAGAGTTGAAATGAGTGTTCTAAAAAATAATGATTTAATCTGGTATCTCCAGCATCTGCTTGCATGGAGGAAAATCCTGATAAAATTGTAGGCTTAAATGCATTCAATACACCAAAGAAACAAAAAAATATATATAAAGCTGCTGGGTATATTTTTTTAATTTTCATATATTTTAAGTAAAATTTAATTTATTTTTATCAAAAAAGATTATATTTTAAAATACAAAATATAGCTCTTATCCCATCTTTCCAACCTATTTTTTTACCTTCGTTATAAGTACGACCATAATAAGATATACCTACTTCGTAAATCCGACATCCCATTTTTGCAACTTTTGCGGTTATTTCTGGTTCAAATCCAAAACGATTTTCTTTTATTTTGATAGCTTGAATTACTTCTCGCCGGAACGCTTTATAACAGGTTTCCATGTCTGTAAGGTTGACATTAGTCAACATATTGGACAACATAGTTAGAAATCCATTACCAACTCTGTGCCAATAGTAAACAACTCTATGAGCTCTACCACTTTGAAAACGTGAGCCAAAGACTACATCAGCCTTATTATCAAGAATAGGTTTAATCATTAGAGGATATTCTTGAGGATCATACTCTAAATCTGCATCCTGAACAATTACTATATCTCCAGTCGCCCCTGCAAAACCCGTGCGTAGCGCTGCACCCTTTCCAAGATTACGTTTGTGATAAATAATTATGTCTACTTCTAGTTCTAATTTAGATTGCAATATTTCCCGTGTACCATCTGTTGAGCAGTCATCAACAATAATTATTTCTAAATCTTTGATAGGAGATGACTTAACCGCTTGCACAACTTGCTCAATTGTTTCACATTCATTAAAACAAGGAATAATAACAGAGAGTTTCATAATATTAGTCTTTTGAATTAAAGCATTTACAGGTAATATCGTGAATGAAATTGTTAGCGATCGCCTGCCAATCAAATTTTTCTTGAACAAGGCGTTTAGCAGCTTCGACACGCATCTCTCTAGCTAATAAATCTTCGTATTTTATATTAGCGATCGCTTCAGGAAAGTTTTCTAGCTGTACAACTGTACAATGTTTGCCATCCTCAATTCCTAATCCTCTTGCACCAGTTGGTGTAGAAATTACAGGAATTCCAGATGCAAAGTACTCTAGCATTTTTAAATTAGTCCCTGAACCAAAAGTGACTGGGTTAAGTGCTACATCTGCTAATTCAAAAGCAGTATTTTTCGTTTCTTCATCTACTGCACCCATGAAGCCAACATTTGCAGGACGTGGCTCATCCCGAAACGCCAAACCTACACTGCCGATAACGAGGAAATTAACATCAGGAAGTTCCTGAGCCATCTTAAAAATGTGCCATACTGCCTCTAAATTAGGACTATGCCAACTGCCCATAAATATTGCAGTAAAACTTCCAGATAAACCTAATTTTTGTTTATTTAAATACCGCTTTTCTATATCGACGTAATTAACTGTTTCTAAATCTACACCATTAGGAACTTCAAGAATTTTGCTTATATCTGTACCATATATTTGATGAAGAGTCTTAGCATCATCCATAGAGCAAACCATGATGAGTTCACTTAGACGACAACATTCATCTTCAATTTTGCGAGTGATTTCCAATAACTCATGCCCTATGGGATTATTTGGTAAAATACCTTTTTTTAGTTCAACTTCCACATCCTGAGCTTCATACCAAATTGCTTTGTTAGTCACTGCTTGAATTGCAGGCAAAAGGTAAGGATGGCAAGCAACTACAAAATCTGAGGATTCTACAGATGCTTTTAAAGCTGCCATATATGCAGGAGTTAAATGGTACAGTTGTGGCATAATCACATCTGTAATCGGTACTCCTACCTTTTTTTCAATTAGCCACTCTTGCTCTTGATGCTGTTGTGATTTAGGAATTCGTGTTTCATACAAGTTAGGAGCAATTTCACCTTGAAATGCCTCTTGATCGGCATTTGTAAATGTAACTAGTTCAACATCAAACTGACTAGCTATTTGCCGATACAAGTGAAATACTCGGCTTTGTCCACCACCTCTAGGAGGAAAGACAGGAAATGTTAAAGCTACTGTAATTTTTTGCCGCTTTTTGATGCTTGGACTATTATATGTAGTTGGTTTATCGCCTAATAACCTAGCGACTGTGTTTTCCCAATTAATTCCAGCAACTAGCTTCCTTCCTGTCAAACCCATTTGCTGTGCTTCGTCTCGATGTTCACACAGATAATCAATGCGTTCAGCCAGTGCTTGTGGTTCGGGAGGAACTGAATACCCTGTCTCACTATTAATAACAAACTCATTAGGGCCGCCAGCATCTGTTGTTGTCAATACTGGTTTACCACTCATCATTGCTTCTATGGTAACTAGTCCATAATCTTCATCATAGGGAACGTAAGAAACAGCTAGAGAATCGGCATAAATATTTGTTATTTCTTGGTCATTAACAAATCCTAAAAAAACAATTCTTTCGTCTTCTCCCGCTAATTGTTTTAAATAATCAGCGTCAGGGCCTGTTCCAGCAATCTTTAACTGAATATTTGTTTTCACATACTTCATTGCTTGGATTAATAAGCTGATACGTTTAGCACTATCTAAACGACCAACTGTGAATAAATAGTCACTATTACCTCTACGAAAAGACTCGATATTGGAAGGTGGATATATAACTTCTACAGAACTTTCTAAAGGAAAATAATTTTGCCGCTTGACTACATTTTGAGCAATTGCAGCATACTTGTTAATTGCATTAGAGGCTAAACCTATGCCATCAAGAAAATGAACAAACTCTCGTATTAAAGGCCCAGGAAACTGAAACGCATCTTTTGGGCAATTTGAGTTAGAGCGCAGTCGTTCTAATCTTTCAAAAAATTCTTTTAAGGCATTTCTATTTCCCTGATTGCTTCTGATAAACTTCTGTAAAGCAGTAATATCTTGATTTTTAGAACTATAGATTTCCGGGTATTTAGTAAAATGATATGTATCATATAAGCCGCGTAATCGATGCAGCATATAACAAATATGATTAGGATGCTGTACCATCCATCCCGGATATTTACCAGATATAACTAAATCAAAGTGAGTCAAATCTAATTCAGAAAAACTTTTGTAGCTATCTATGAGTTCCCAGAAATTCCTTTCTGGACTTGGTAACTTAATCAATTCTGCCTGATGATGAGTATTTTGGTTTATAGATTTTAGTAGTCCCCACCAGAGATTTTCAGCCCCACCAATACAAAATGGAACAGGACTAGGAGCAATAATGGCTATTTGCATGATTTTGATAAACTAGCTTTTTATTTCTTTCGCATCCAAAAACTACAGCCATACCTCTCAATATCTTTGAATTTACTATCTGATGTCCAGAGAGGTTCCCCAATTTTCACCAGTTCAGGCTTCGTAGATATATAAAAATTTGGCAGTATATCTGTTTGGTTTCTTTTCAGCAATCATGCAATATAGCGATACACAGTCTAGCCTAAGAATAAAATCATTACTAAAATGTGGAGCTATTGGTTGAACGTTAGGATAAGCATCTATTTCCCTCAATTGAGGAAAATGCTTTTGGAATTGAGTCAGAGTATCATGGTAAGAATCTATAGACGCTGATAGGACGCTGTCAATATAGTTATTTGTATTTCCTAAAGTGGAACGTGGCTGAATTTGACTAGTGGGAGGATAGTCTATTTCAATCGTGAACATTTTCTTGCCCCCTGATAACAACAATCATGAGAGTCTGTAAATATACGAGCTGGTAGATTAAAGCTTAGTATAGGATATTTTGCAGAACATTCTCCCACGATATGTTTAGCGATCGGTATCTTTCTAGTCCTGCCATTCCATTGCAGCGGCACTTTTTTGAGAAAAGTATAAATCATCAATTGCTTGCGCGATCGCCTTAGCCTCTGGTTGAACAATAAAATCTGTTCTTTGGTCAACTACAAACTCTACCGCTTCTCCTGAGTCGATGCAAGTAATGCTGGTTTAGCAGCCAACATTGCTTCTAACCTCACATAAGGGTAATTTTCATCGTAGGAACCAAAAAACACACCTAGACAATGAGCATATAAGTCTGCAAGAGGTCTATTGATTCTACAAATTATTTCTTTTCACAAATCACTTCAAATAACCAATGGTCTTTTGTTTCAAACTTAATGTTGTTAAATCCAGCTTTTTCTAAATAATGCTCTAACAGAATCTGTGTAAAACCAGTTAAATGCCAGTCGCCATCATAAGCTTGTGTTCCATACATGCATTGAACTAATACCTTTTGTTCTTCAGCAGATTGCTTTGATTCCCACAAAAAAAGCTCAAGTAAACCAATCAAGTTAGGAACTCGAAGTTTCAGAATACCTCCTGACTTGAGTAATCTTGACCATTCAGCTAATGCAGGCTCAGTATCGCATCGAGGGAAATGTTCCAGACAATCTTGAGCAATTACTTCTTCATAAAATCCTGACGGGAGTATATCTAGTTTTCTAATATCGGCTACCAAGTCTGGGTTATGAAAATCCTGGAAGTCGACATTTAAGTAACCTGAACGAATATCAAATCCACATCCTAGATTGAGCTTACGTGGATATTGTAAGTAATCAAATTCACTAATAGTTTTATATTCAATTTGGTCTACATTAACTTGATTCAAAGTATTTGAGCGATATACAACTTTATTAATCACACTATTGCTAGCATATAAGTTAGATAATTTCGCAATAATTTTGGAAGTAAGAACCTTCAGATTTCTCATACCATTTGACTGTATTAAGTATTTTTAAGCAATTACTTATATAGAAGATTGTTTATGACATTATCCCACGATATATCTAGCGATCGGTATCTTTCCAGCCCTGCCATTCCCATTGCCGCAGCATTGTTTTGAGAAAAGTATAAATCATCAATTGCTTGAGCGATCGCCTCTGGTTCTGAGTGAACAACAAAACCTGTTTCTTGGTCAATTACAAACTCTACTGCTTCTCCTGAATCATTGCAAGTGATTACCGGTTTAGCAGCTAACATTGCCTCTAAGGTGACATAACCGTAATCTTCATCATAGGAACCAAAAAACACACCAAGACAATGAGCATAGAAACCGAGCATCTCCACATCTGAAAGCCTCCCTATCAGACGCACTCGGTGATTAATATCTAGTTGTTCAACCAGTTTTTGTAAAGCCATCTTCTGCCCTCCATCTCCAGCCAGCAAGGCTACAACTGGAGATTTGACATACTTCATGGCTTGAACTAATAAATGTTGTCTTTTCAGTCCTTCTAACCTACTTGGAAAAAAGATGTAAGGTTCTGCTGGAGCATTATAAAAATGACTATCTAGTTTTGGAGGATGATAAAGAGTAATCGAATTAATTTGATTAAAATATTCAAGGCGCTTGGAAACTGTTTTTCCTATAGTAAAAAGCTGATGAAAACCATTTAATGCTTGCGTATCACGTTGAATAATATCTTGTTTAAGTGCCTGACCATCAGATGTTGTTGATAAGCCCTCAGTAAAAGGGGTGTCCCAAAGGTCATATACGGCACGATGTTGATGAATAATCCAAGCAACTTTATGAGGGTGCTGCAAGTAAAAGGTGGGAAACTTGAGACAGATGACCAAATCCATAGTGTAGCCATTCATATACTCAAAGTTCTCACTAGCCCAAACATCCATACTACGCTTAACTTCGCTCACTGGAGCGAAACGAAAAGGCATGGATATTTCCTCAACTTCATGACCTGCTTCACGAATAGCCTTTACCAGACCATCTGTTAATATTTCTGCCCCACCGCGTATAAAAGGTACTTGAACTGTGGCAACTCCTATTCTCATCCTGAAAATTTGTAACTCCTATTTTCATGCTTTGTAAGCTATTAATACCATATTCCGTGAAACCTTAACGTAATCGTTTAAATCATCAAATCTTATTTCAGATGAGCTAACAAGATTCAACATTCCATGAATTTCTTCCAAGAAATATGCTTCACTTTTTATTAAGCCTCTTGACTTAGCTAGAAAACTAATTGTGTCAGGGTGAATCGGATTTTTATGTGTTGGATCTCTGTAAAAATCTCCAGATCCCACTAATATATTTCTAGTATTTGGTGTCTCGAAAATTACTAATCCACCTGGCTTAAGTACCCTGACAGTTTGATCAAATAACTGAACTAGCGTTTCAAATGAGAGATGCTCAATAATATGAAACCCCGTTACAGCACCCAAACTGCCATCAGGTAAAGTTCGTAAATATTCAATAACATCTGCTTCTACTACCTCAAGTCCTCTATAGCGACACTGTTCTAGCATCACTCTGTTGATATCTATGCCTCTGGCTGTGTATCCAGATTCCCGTAGCAATTCCAACCATTCACCTCGTCCACAGCCCACATCTAAAATTGATGATTCAGGTGTACCAACCTGAGCTTCTTGAATCAAGGGCAGGTATACTTTTAAAGTATTAAAGATATCCTCCCGACTACCTCTAAACTGATCTTCAAAAGCTACATAAAAAGCATCTAATAAATGTTGGTCTTCATTGACAAAGGTTTGCAGATGCTCTTGGCTAAAAGGTTCTGGCAAACATTTTCGCGCCTCTTCCAAAAATATTGTTATCAGACGCTTTTGCTGCATTAGGTCATTTTTAAGATAACTATCGTTTCTGATGTAAAGTTCATCTATTGTTTCGATACGAGTATTTGTAGCAATAAGGTGCTCATCCAGTCTTTGTATGCAAGTGTCTACAGCACTCAGATGCTCATCTATTTCTTGTATATGAGTATCTCCCCCACTCAGATGCTCATCTATTCCTTGTACTCGAATATTCATGGCATCCAAGCGCTCTTGAATACTAGTTAACAAACTACCAACTAAAGTATTAATAGTGTTAAGGCTGTCGTCTATTCTTTGGACGTTTCTATCCAAAGTATCCAGGCGCTCATCCACTTGCAGCTTTAAAGTTGTGATTTGCTCTATTAGCTGGCGATTAATTGCTATAGATTCTTTTAAAGAGTTAATTAAGTTGAAATTGACTTCTCGTTGATCTTTAAAGAAAAAATTAATAGCTTTCAGAATAACCTGTTGTAATTTGTTAAATTTAAAAGGAAACCGATCCAGCTTATCAGGCCACTTTGTCCTGATAAATGTTCGAGATTCTGCATTCTTGAGTAAAGCTTCAATATAGCTAATATTTAACTTTATTTTGGATGTGTCTGCATTAGCTTTTAAACCCGCTGGTTGAGAGTTAACTTGACGTTTAGCTACCTCGTCATGGATTTTCTGCATCAATTCATCAATATTAATTTTAGGATGGTAATTATTTGCTTCAATCATGGTTCAACCATTAAAAATAAATGAAAATATCTTGAGAATCAAGTTATTATAGCTTGATTGACTTGATTTACATGCCTGAATATAATCTTGCCAAATAAGCCATTGTTAGTCCTGAAGTTTTTTTGATTAATTATGCATTTTCCAAGTTAGATGCTATGGAATAAAATTCATTGTTACTAAATTTGACAGTAGACCTTAGATCTATAAAACCATCGCAAACAGTACTATTATTTACTTCAAAAACAACCAGTTCATCAATCCAGTCATAACTTAAACCTTCTTCCGAATGTATTCCTACAGTTACTGTGTGAATACCTTTATTCATGTAACAAATAACTTGAAAACATACTTTTAATTGCTGAAATTTGTCTAATTTTGGTAATTTGATATTTAGTAACTGAGTATTAGTTCCATAAATCACCAATCCCATCAAATTTCTAATAGAAATACCTACAATCAAGTCTGATAGTTCTGCTTGTGCCTCTAGTAAAATGCTAATTTGGATAGGTTTTCCTGTTTCCACTTTTGTTATTTCATTTTCTTCTAAATCATAAATTTTAACATCCTTAATAATAGCTAATTTGTTTCCATGCCTATGCAAAGAATTATCTTGATGATTTATGACTAAACCATCAGGTTCTTCGATACATTTTTTTTTCTCTAATTTTCTATTCTCTATATCACTTTCATTTTGCTCTGAGCTTAATAAAGCAATATAATGATTTACCACTTCTTTCGGCTCACCTATTTCTAGTATTCTGCCATAATTCATCATTACTGCACTATTACACAGCATTTTTACACTTCCAGAATCATGAGAAACGAATAAGATAGTTACTCCTTGTTCTTTTAGTTGACGAATCCGCTTCATGCAGCGAGCTTGAAATTTTGCATCTCCGACAGCCAAGGCTTCATCTACAATTAAAATACTCGGTTCCGTATTAGCAATAACTGCAAATGCTAGTCTTACTACCATGCCGCTAGAATAGGTTTTCACTGGATGTTCAATAAAATCTCCTATTTCAGCGAAAGCAGCAATATCATCAAATTTAGCTTCTACCTCGTCTCGACTTAATCCTAAAATCTGCCCATTAAAAAATACATTTTGTCGTCCGGTAAATTCAGGATTAAACCCGCTACCTAGTTCGAGCAAAGCCGAAACTCGACCGTTAACCCATACCTCTCCTGTGGTTGGTGTCAGTGTTCCAGCAATGATTTGTAGTAGTGTACTTTTACCAGAACCGTTTTGACCAACAATTCCTAAAGTTTCTCCTTTAGAAATTACCAAATTAATATCCTTTAATGCCCAAAACTCCTGAGCGCGATTCTTTCCAGGTAGCAAAATTTCTTTGAGTCGATCTACCGGACGAGCATATCGCTTGTAGCACTTCGAGATATTCTTCAGCGAAATTGCAATCTCTTCACCCATAACACCGCACACTTACTACTAGCACATCCTCGCGCATCGCAAGTTGACATGATTACGATTGTTCTTAAGAATCGTTAACCAGTAATTTGCTACAATACATCAGCAAATGCTGGACGTAAACGCTTATACACTGCAAAACCGCAACAAAATATAATCGCAGAAATTGTAGAAGCCACACCCCATTCGCCCCAATGCTTCACCTCCCCAATTAAAACTAGATCACGATAAACTTCAGCGATCGCTGTCATCGGATTTAGCCAAAAGACCCAAGCTTGCCATGCCTGTGGAATTGCTGATGCTGGATAAATAATCGGTGTCAAATACATCCAGACATTTAAAAGTACATTTAGGGTTTGAGGTATATCCCGTAAAAACACTGTTAGTCCCGCTGCCAAATAACCCAATCCAGCTGTTAATAATAACTGCGTCAACCAGACCAAGGGCAAGAGGGCTAATGTAGGATGTAATGTATGAGAAGTTACCGCCACTAAAACAATCAACGCCATTAAACCAAAAGAACTTTCAATGAACGTTGATAAAATTGGTACTAACGGCAATAAAGCTAAGGGAAACACTACTTTTTTAACCAAGTTAGGTTGCCCAACTACTGAACCAGCAGATTGCATCAAGCCACCTGTAAAAGCAATCCAGGGTAGCAACCCCGCAAATAGCCACAAACCAAAAGTTAAGTTGTTCTCTGGCAAACTTCTGAGACTCAGCTTTACTTTCAGTACAATCGAAAATACATAGGTGTAAATCAGTAGCTGTGATAACTGATTTAGCAAGGGCCACAAATTACCCACGATAGAACCCTTGTATCGTGCATCTAAATCCCGACGCACTAAAGCTTTCAGCAAGTCGAACTTCGCCCACAACTGTTCTTTGACTGGCAAAATGTTCCTTAGCCCTGCTGCTTTATGTACAAAGCCTCGCATTGTTCGCAACAATCCCTGCTTCCTCGCTCACTACTTACAAACCTGATCTGTTTCCATGAAGCTTGAGCGTCCATGAAAGGTTCCTTGGTATCTCTTCTGGAATCCAAGATTAGCAGAAGACTTTATTCAAAATTCGATTAACATACATTATTAATTAAATCTTAAGCTAAGCAGATTTTTACAAATCAAACTTTTGTTAGCATAAAATTCATCTTAAATCTGCCCTGATACTACAACCTGGAGCTTTGATGACAAACGCTGCAACATCTGCGATTGCATTTGCTTGTACTGCTGTTTTAACAACTGTTTGCTTAAATGGGCTTGAGAAGAGGCTGGTAGGTTCTGACTCTGTTTTACCCAAGTTTTCAATGTTTGCCGCTGAGTTGGATCGATGCGACTGCTAAGAACGTTAGTGCAGGTATGTGGTGCTTCCAGAGTAAAGAAAATCAAAGGATAGTGTTCATTTTCAGCCAGAGACTGCACCAGCCTAAGATTTTGGAGATTTTGCATATCTAGATAGCAGGGTAGCCACTTAGGAGCCAATTGCCGATTGTAGAGTAAAGTCACCCACAGTAGCATCGGATGCGGGGCTTGGATGAAGATAAACTGATTGTAAAGGTTACAAAGGGCACGTTTTTTAATTTCTTGTGTGGGCAACATCAGCCATAGTGCGGCTACAAATCCTTGTTTCATATCAAGAAGTTGAGGAAATACAATTTCTTGGATTGGTTTATCTTGGGGCCAGAGAAGTTGCCAACAGGTTTGCTCGATTGTGGTAGTTGAACCAGAAACTAAGGGGCTACTGGGGATAGATTTGGCAGCTAAAGTTTTGAGCAGGCTGAGATAGTTAGGCTGTTCTAAACTTTCTAAGACGCCCAGGATTTGGGCGATATTTTGCGGGCGATCGCTTGCTTTTTTCGCAAGACAAGCCATGATTAAATTATCTAGTTCTTGAGGTAATCTCAGAGCAGGATTAACATCTGCGATCGCTTGTGGTGGTTCAAAGTGATGTGCTTTATACCAAGCACCAAAGTAGTCAGTTTCTGGTTGCCAGGGTTTTTTGCCTGTCAGCATCTCAAACATCATCACACCAAGGCTATAAATATCGGAACGACTATCTAATTTTTCCCCATCTAGTTGTTCAGGTGAGCAGTAAGGTAAAGTGCCATTAAATCCCCTGCTGGTGCTGGCGGTTGATGCCAAATTTAAAAATTTTGCTATGCCAAAATCTAGAATTTTAACTAATTTATCTAATATTTGATCGGGAATAACTAATATATTTGCAGGCTTGATATCTCTATGGACTAAAGGATAAATTTTGCCGCCAATATTAATACCTTGGTGAGCGCATTGCAAACCTAAACAAATCTGGCGGCAGAGTGTTATAAACATTGGCAATGATAGCGGAATTAACTCTTTTAAACTCTTGCCACATAAATATTCCATGACGTAGAACGGTTTACCTTTTTCGCTCACGCCGTAATCATACGCCCGCACAATATGCACACTTCTTTGGCTTAAAGCTGCACTCATTAAAGCTTCACGGGCAAAGTCTTGTTGCATCTTAGTATTAGCAACAGTCTGAGTCAAAAACTTAATAGCAACTGGTGTTCCTCCTAACAAAATATCATCGGCTAAAAAAACTTCACCCATGCCACCACTGCCAATTAACTGCTTAATTTGATAACGATTGGCAAGCAACCCCGTACTACTTGGAGACGCAAATGGGCTTTGATTCATTTATATAACCTCTGCTGCTTACGCAATTTAAAATTATAATTTTATATATAAAAATATAAGTAGATTCAAGTCGCAATAATATTAATTTATCTAGCGAATTTTTAAGAATTTGATAAAAGTTTAAAAAACATCTTCAATAATTTGCTCATCCAACTTTTTAAGTCTAATTTATCTGTTTTTTGATTTACTACTAACTTTCGTAATATATCCAATTTTAACTTTTCATACTCTATTTTTAGGGTCTTCTTAGCTTCCTTGGTAAGAATAAATTGATTTGATTCTTGACTAATGTCTAACCAATCTGCTAGTTGCTGTCGCTGGCTAGCTGTGAGATTTAAAGTTATAACATGAGAGCAATTGTTTGGGTTTTCTATAGTAAAAAATAGCAAATGGTAGTAGCCTACTTCTGCTAGAGAACGCACTAGTTTTTGTCCTTTATTATCTTTCAAATCTAAAAAACAGGATAGCCATCTTGTTAGAGAAAGCGGGACATCATATAGTAGTATTACCCACAATAATATTGGGTATAAATCAATTTTACTAATGAATTCAGTACCATGTGTTTTATCTAAAAACTTTGCAATCTCTTGTTTAGGCAACATTGCCCAAAAAGTTGGTATATTGCCCTGAGAAGTAGGTAATAAATGAGAAAAACCAATTGGTGCAATTGGTTTATTCTTGGGCCAATTCTTCTGCAAGCATTCTTTTTCCGACAATGAAGTTATAGGTACTAATTGCACCGGATATTGAGTTGGAATGCTATCGCTGCTACTAATAATATTATTTTGAAGCTGTCCTTGAACCTTTTCTAGTATGTTTAATACTTCGCTAATATTTTGAGGGCGATCGCTTATTTCTTTAGCTAAACAACTTGTTAATAATTTTTGCAATTCTTCAGGTATTTTTACTTGCGGATTTACTTCTTCAACCGTTGGTGGTGTTTGAAAGCGATGTGCCTGATACCAACTACCAAAAGAGTTAGTTTTGGTCTGAAATGGATGCTTTCCTGCCAGCATCTCAAACATCAGCACTCCCAAACTATAAATATCAGAACGCACATCTAGCAGTTTACGTCCTTCCATGTGTTCTGGAGAACAGTAAGGTAAACTACCAATAAAAGAATCAGTTAGCGTCATCCCACTTCGTTCTGTTAAAAACTTGGCAATACCAAAATCAAGTATTTTAATACTTTTTCCATCTTTGTTATCTTCGCTAATGAATATATTTTCTGGTTTAATATCTCTGTGAACAATTGGGTAAATTTCTCCTTTAAGGCTGATCCCTTGATGAGCGCATTGTAGTCCTAAGCAGATTTGATTACAAATAGTCAAAAAACTCGATATTGTTGAAGGTTGAATTTTTAAAATCTGTTTCAGATTCTTCCCCTGGAGGTATTCCATTATATAAAAGGGGATTTTGTCTTCAGTAACACCGTAACTTAATACGCGAACAATATATTTACTTTTGCGACCTAATTGAGCGCTAATAAAAATTTCTCTGGCAAAGCGTTGGGACATTTGCTGATTCGCCAAACTAAGTGATAAAATTTTTACTGCAATGGGCATACCACCTTTAGCGGCATCTTCTGCTAAGTAAACTCTACCCATCCCACCTTTACCAATTAAATCTCTAATTAAATAACGATTATTTAAAAATTTTCCAAGGTAAATGTCTAATTCGGCTTTTTGCCCTATCATATTTTCCAGTTTGTTTGCGATTCTATATTTAATAAAATCTCATTAATTAATTGTTGATTATATCTAGGAAAAGTTTCAATGATTATAGAGAATTAATCACATAACATAAAAACCGCTACCAAGAAGGTTAGACATTTTCTAAATCATCGTTTGGCTTGATGCAAAAGCTCTTAAACATTATGTAGCATATTCATTAAGGTACGTGGTTGAGAGATTTCACTGAAACGACAAATTGGCTAGGTTTAGTTGTCTCTTTTAGACCGTGAATACACATAAATAAGCAAAAATAACTTAACAAGGTAAAAGACATGTTCACGAAGCGACTCCGCAGTAGTATCATGCCTTTCGCTCAGTATAGTTAGCGGTTAAAATTTGCAAAGAGACGGCGTAATAATCTGATTATGGGTGTTTCAATTTTGAGTCTAAAGGCTAGTATCTGGGTACGTTGTAGGAGATTGAAGTTGTTGTCGCTAACAAGAATTAATGCTTGCTCTCCATCCGGTAGCTTAGAGCCAAGACTTAACCCTTCAATGTTGTCTAGCAGCACATCTAGAGTTCTCAAATCTAACAGTAGTTTTTTCTGAACGGGTTTAATTTTTTGGGATTCAACTGCTAAAAGACTGTCAATATGATGAATATCATCGGCTCCTTCTAAGGAAACCTGAAACAGAAAAATAGCAAATCCCAAGCCAGTAAAAGACCGCTCTAAACTTAGGAAGTGTCCTTGATTATCGAGTGCAAGTAAATCAGGTAATCCACTGGCAAACTTGCCAGTCACATTTAAAAACGGTGTAATTGGTTCAGTTTTGTAAAGAAATTCTTTTTCTGGCTGGTTGGTAAGCAAGTTATATTGCAAAATCCGACAATGAGTACCAATATTGGGTTTAGCTGCTGAGCCATCTTGAATTAGAGCATTTTCGGTAGCTGTGAACAGATGCTTTTTATCAGGTGTAATAGTAAGGCTTTCAAACGCCAAGTTATTGCGAATACCTTGCTGACTACTCTGATCAGGTAAAAACTTGTTTGGTATAGGTAGTGTTGTAATTTCTTTACCAGAAGATAGTAAAAACTCTTTAATAAAAGGATTAATCAATTTTCCGGGAGCACCTTCCGAAGAAATAAATACAGTTGCTTTATTAGTTAAAGCTATACCTTCTGGATCGATGTTTCCAGGAGGGAATGTTTGACTCTTCTCATTTAATAACGTGGTTACACCAACAGGAGCAACTCCACCATTTTTTAGCGCCCCTTTGCTGAGGTCAATTTTCAGAGTGTATAAACGGGCATTAGCTCTTTGTCCACGGTCATCGGATATGGCATAATAAAGTTCATTTATTGTGTCGTAGGTAATTCCAGATAACCCGCCGACTTCAGTTTTTTGGAAAGTTAATCCCTTCGGTAAAGAGGTTTCTCCAATAAACTCTATACCACTAACTTCAATAGCGCCTGTCGTTAATTTTGTGAATAAGAAGCTGATAATTAAAATCGGGATAACAAAGTAGAGAATTTGTGGCAAGGTAAAGATTTTTCTGATTAGCTGCATGGAAAGCTATTGCTAAAATGTGAAAATCACAAATAAGATATCACCGAAACAGTACTGAGTTTCTCAAAGAATAATTACATATAAGACACAAGGGTTTGAAGCTTCTGTCTTGAGATATAGAATACACATTCTGCTATTTGAAGTGACGATTTAAATGCTTGAGCTTAAGCTATGGGGTTTTACTTAGCACTAATATATTCATCCTGAACAAATTTGACGAGCCAGTCTTTCACACTACGGGTGGCGCGGCAGTCGTCTTCGTTGTAGCGTTGGATCACTTCTAGCAAGGTGCGATCGCCTGTTTGCAACCATTGATCATACCAGTAAATACACTTGGCTCCACTAGCTTCTTTATCACGCCACTCAAAGCCTAACCAACGAGCGATCGCTTTCAAGGCATAACTTTCTACTGGTAATGCTACACTTTGGGTTAATTGTTCGTACACATCTACAAATCGACTCA
Source organism: aff. Roholtiella sp. LEGE 12411 (assembly GCF_015206995.1). GTDB lineage: Bacteria > Cyanobacteriota > Cyanobacteriia > Cyanobacteriales > Nostocaceae > Komarekiella. The sequence goes on from NZ_JADEXR010000028.1 coordinate 48,981, forward strand.
GGACGGGACGCACTGAGGAATACGGAGTGCGGTAAAGCTTTGCTAGCCGTTTGACTGTATCAAATTCGTAGACACAAAAATGATAAATCGGCGCTTCGGGATATCGCCAAACTAAATCCAGAAATTGCTGCCAAATTAATTCTTCGTCTTCTGGTTTGTCTGCTAAGAAAGAATAAAACTGTTCTGTATTGGCTTGCCTATCAACGACCAAAACTCCTAAGAGATAATCTAAATCTAAGTCTGGCTGTGCTTCAATATCAAAGTAAAGCTCTATGGGTGCTGTGAATGTAATATCTGCCGTTGGTAAGGGATAGGGTAAGATAAACGGTCGTCTTTCTAATGCAGATTGAGCTTGTACTACTAACTTGGGTGCTACTTCGCTGTCGAAACCAAGCAGGTTTTGTAGGGTGGTAGGACTAGTATCAGCGAGAGATTCCAGTGTGGTGATGTTGATGGTTTGGAGTTGAGTGTAGCGAATAGGTGTTACACCTGGTAATAGTGAGAGGTGTTGTTGAGTTTGGGCGATCGCATAACAATGACTGTACCAATGGCAAAGATTACACTTTTGACGTGAAATAAACACCTCTGGCGCAGTCGGTAACTCTAAAACTTGAATAAACTCTTCCAGAACCTGCTGCATCGGTGGCGTCCATTTGAACAAATCTACCGCATAACTTCTGTCTTTGGTTCGTAACATCAGCCAAGCCGTTTCGGGTCTACATCCCTGCACTGTTGCTAATACTTGGGCGTGAAATGCAGCAACAACTTGATATTCTTGCTTGGGACGCTTACCTAACTCAATACTCGCCGGAAGGTAGAGCCAATCTCCGAAGCAGGACTGTCCTGGCTGTTTCACAAGTAAATTTGGACGGCTCAGCAGTGTGTATCTCTCAGAATAAGTTGCTAACAGCACTCCTTTGTGAATGTAATCAACACCACGCTGCATTAATTCTAAAGTCGCCGCTGCTCCCGCTTCTGAATTTCCGTATGGACTATCTGGTTGCTGATAAGTCAACTTTGCCAAGACACTCAGTTGGTGAGCTATTTTGTCCTGTTGCAGTTTCCACAGTAACTCATTAGGAGTATCTCGCTGACTTTGGTCAGCGTGAGTATCTAAAAAAGGTCGGCGCTTACAGCGTTGGTATTGTAGTAGGAGTTCGGCATTGATTAACATCCTTTTAAGTTAACAATAATTAGTACTCGCTGGCAGAAGCCCAGACAACTAAAGTTCAGAAGTGGCGATCGCGTCCACACCCAATTTGTCGTTTCTTAGGTCTGTTGCAAAAGTATTTGTGGTTATTTAAAAGGCTAGCCTACTGTCAAACAGTCCGAAATCTACGACAAAAAGCTCAGAAAGCATTTATTGTTACTTATTAGGAGATAAAATTTGGCAGCGATCGCTTAAATTAATCTCATCCCTACTTTTAGCGTTGCTCCTAGGACAAAGTACAAATATCTCTTATATTAATAGCCTGCAAACAGCAGATATCCCTTGTGAATTATGACTAGTATTTCTGCATCGTCAACCGAGCTGCATCGCCATCGAGAGCAATTTCCGGCTTTAGCAAATAAGACTTATTTCAACTATGGGGGACAAGGGCCGATGCCTCAAGGGGCAATGGATGCCATTACCCAAAGTGAAGCTCACATCCAGCACATAGGGCCCTTTGGCAATGAGGCGTATGGCTGGATAGCCCCTCAAATTCAAGCTACCAGAGAAGCGATCGCCTCCGAGTTATATGTACCAACTCAAACAATTACTTTCACTGAGAATGTCACTGTTGGTTGTAATATCGCCATCTGGGGTATCGAGTGGCAGGCTGGCGACAATATCTTGCTTTCTGATTGCGAACACCCAGGTGTAATTGCCACTGCACAGGAAATTGCTCGCAGATTTGCTGTAGAAGTTACCACCTGTCCCTTGATGGCAACTTTAAATGAGGGCGATCCGGTAGAAGTCATTGCCCAATACTTGCGCCCTAATACCCGCCTAGTGGTGTTAAGTCATGTATTCTGGAACACGGGTCAAGTTTTACCTATTGACAAGATTGCTAAAATATGCAATACAAACAATTCTTTATTGCTGATTGATGCTGCTCAATCGGTGGGTGCATTGCCTTTAAACTTAACGGAATTAGGTGTAGATTTTTATGCTTTCACGGGACACAAATGGTTATGTGGCCCGGCTGGCGTGGGCGGTTTATATGTTAGACCAGAAATACGAGAAAGCTTGAAACCCACGTTTATCGGCTTGCGTGGCATTGTTGTAGATAGTGAATCTCAGCCTGTGAGTTGGCTTCCAGATGGGCGACGATACGAAGTGTCTACATTAGCTTATCCGTTATATGTGGGGTTACGGGAGGCGATCGCAATTCATCAACAATGGGGAACTTCACAGGAACGCTATGAGCAAATTTGCTGTAACAGTGAGTACCTCTGGCAAAAGTTGGTAGCGTTGGGCGATGTCAAATGTTTGGGAACTTCTCCACCCCAAAGCGGTATAGTCCCATTTCAACTAACCAAGCAGCCCCAAGCAAGTCTCAAGTTAGTAGAATTCTTAGAGTCGCAAAAGATATTAACTCGGACAATTGCCAACCCTAGCTGTATACGCGCTAGCGTCCATTACTTTACTTTAGAATCTGAAATCGACCTATTGGTTAAGGCAATTCAAAGTTTTTGCCAAACACACGATCAGTAAGGTGTGCTCCAAAGTAATACTGCTGCTGCATTATGCTATCGTACCCATGCTGAGAACCTCCGGCTTTTAGCCGGGGGATGAAAGCTATCTGTCTGAAATATCCAAGCATTTTAGTTTTAGTTGCTTTTTTGATTCTCAATATATTGTCTAACAACCTCGGTACTCGCTGCACCAGTTGAAGCAACAAAGTAGCTAGGACTCCAGAGAGAAGGAAGCTTTTTCAGGTGTGGGAATTCACGTCTTAAATGGTGTGATGCCCTGCCTTTAATCCATCTAGCTACATCAGCAGGAGATTCATGCGTTGGGACATTTAAAAAACAGTGAACATGGTCAGGCATTATTTCTAAGGCGATAAGTCTCCACCCATGCTCAACTACTAACTCTAATATAATTTCTTGTAAACGCTGTGCGACTTCCTTTATTAGCACAGCTTTTCGCCGTTTAGGGACAAATACAAAATGATAATTTAGGGATGAAACTGAGCCACTTGTGCGCCTGTATTCGTAGTCTGATGGTGATAATTTAGCCACTAATTAAATGTTGTTGACTTCGGCTCTAACAACATTTATAGTAAAACATACAGGAGGGAAAAACAAGTGTATAAGACCTGTTCAATTAAAGCTAAATTCAGTGATGAAGAAACCGCTTTTTGGTTAAACCAGTGTGAAAATGCTAATAGCTTGATAAATTGTGCATTGTATGAAACTAAGAAAATTCATTATGCCAAGCTACAAGAAAATGATAATGCTTTCACTACTTATTGGTATAGCGATGACTTGCGGAGTGGTTGGAAAACTTATAGATGCAGCACAACTTACCCAGAATTAGATTTAGTTCTCAAGCAGAATGTGCATTACAAAGCAATGGCTGCACAATCAGCACAACAAACGTTAAAATCAGTTGGTGAGTCTATTACAGCTTACAACGGGCTGGTAAAGGCTTATTACAATGATGAGGTTGATAAACCATCTTTGCCAAAATATCGTAAAAAAGCAGGGCTAGCGGCTGTTACGTTTCCGCGTCAGGCTTTAAATTTTAATGAGGGATATTTCAAGCCTTCAATCAGTAAAGAGAGTAAACCAGAATTACTGACTGAGATTAGATTATATCTCCCGGATTTTATTGATTCATCTTGGGTTAAGGAAGTAACAGTACGACCGAATTTCGGGCAACTATGGATTGATTGGGTAATTGATGATGGCAAAGAATCAATAGAAAACAATCCCCAATTAGATTATACGCAAGCATGGAGTTTTGACCACGGCGGATCTAATTGGTTAACAGGTGTCTCAACCCGTGGGAAGAGTTTGATTATTGATGGTCGTAAACTCAGATCATTGAATCAAGGATACTCGCGTTTAGTCGCTAAATACAAGCAAGGGAAATCAGATTTTTACTGGGATTCCAACCTTGATAGAGTGCAACGCAAGCGGAATAATCAAATGCGAGATGCGATTAACAAAGCAGCGCGATTCATTATTAATCAGTGCCTTAATGACAAAGTGGGGAATATTGTTGTTGGTTGGAATGCTGGGCAGAAGCAAAATTCCAACATGGGTAAACGCAATAACCAGAATTTTATAATTATCCCTACCAGCCGATTAATTGAACGGCTGAAACAGCTTTGCCCGGAATACGGGATTACTTTAACAATTACCGAGGAAGCTTACACTTCTAAGGCATCATTTCTTGATTGCGACTCCCTGCCCAAACATGGTGAGAAACCTCAAGGGTGGAAAGCAAGCGGAAACCGCATAAATAGAGGTCAGTACAAAAGTCGTGATGGTTTCATTATCAACGCAGATTGCAATGGTAGTGCTAACATCATGAGAAAAGTAGCCACACAGCTAGGCTTAGACCTAGCCGAGGTGGGTAGGGCAATTTTGACAGTGCCACAACGAATTGATTTGTTCAAGAGATTAAATAAATCATATCGTAAACGTTGCGAAGTGCGGCTTATAGCCGCCGTAGCAACATCAGTTTAGAATCCTCCGGCTTCTAGCCGGGGGAGATGTCAAAGAGGTCTAAAATCAAAAATCCAATATGGAACGCCCAATTTTATACATAGCTATAACTAACCACGGTTTTGGTCACGCTACCCGCGCAGCATCTGTAGCTGCGACAATTCAAAAGTTATGTCCAGAAATATTGCTAATTCTAGCGACCACTGCCCCACGCTGGTTGCTAGAGTGCTACATAGAAGGCGATTTTATCCATCGTCCCCGTGCATTTGATTTGGGTGTGGTGCAAGCAGATAGCTTGACAATGGATAAAGAAGCGACTTTAGAAAAGTTACTGGATATTAAGCAGAATCAGAATTCGCTGATTGCTTCAGAAGTTAATTTTCTTCGCCAAAATCGTGTCAATCTCATTTTGGCAGATATTCCCTTCCTTACCTCTGGGTTTGCTCAAGCTGCAAACATTCCCTGCTGGATGATGAGTAATTTTGGCTGGGACTTTATTTACCGAGATTGGGGAGGCGAATTTCCAGCAGTTGCTGATTGGATTAGTGATTGGTACTCAAAGTGCGATCGCTTGTTTCGTCTTCCCTTCCACGAACCGATGCAGGCTTTCAAGAATATCACAGATGTTGGCTTAACTGGTGGTTCACCCCGTTACTCTGCGGATGATTTACGCTCTATTTGGGGGATCACTGCACCAATGGAAAAAACCATTTTGCTGACTTTTGGCGGCTTGGGTTTACAGCAAATCCCTTACAATAATCTGCGGAGATTTCCAGATTGGCAATTCATTGTCTTTGATCAATCCGCACCTGATTTACCTAATTTACTGAAAATTAGTAACCGTAAATACCGCCCTGTGGATTTTATGCCCATTTGTGAGCGAGTTATTTCTAAACCTGGTTACAGCACTTTTTCTGAAGCCACACTACTAGGAATACCTGTTGTTACAATCCCGCGGGAGGACTTTGCTGAAGCAACTTTTGTAATAGAAGGCGTATCTAATTACAACCAGCATCAAATTATCACACCATCTGAGTTTTTTCAAGGAAATTGGGATTTTCTCCATGAATCACCCCAACGACCAAAGCAATCCCAACCAATAGCTAAAGATGGTAATGAAGCGATCGCCCGTGCTGTTATCAACTACTTTCGCACTAATTAAAGTTTAATATGTATGACTCACTATCAAAAGCTACTAAAAATTTCTACTACTGGCAAATCTTTTCACAATATCACCGCAAAAGTTGAAGCTATTGTTGCAGAATCGGGAGTAGAAACTGGTCTTTGTACTCTATTTTTGCGCCACACTTCCGCTAGTTTAGTAATACAAGAGAACGCCGATCCTGATGTTCTTGTAGATCTAGCTAACTTTATGGCAAAACTCGTACCAGAATCGGGCAAATATATCCACGATGCGGAAGGGCCTGATGATATGCCTGCACACATCCGTACGGCTTTCACCCACACTTCTGAACATATTCCCATTAATCGCAGTCATTTAGTCTTGGGAACTTGGCAAGGAATTTATGTTTGGGAACATCGCCAGCGTAGTCATACAAGAGAATTGATTGTTCACATTTCTAGCTAATAAGGTTTTAAATTGAGAAATCTTGGTTAGTTTTCTTAAAGCGTTAATCTGTAGGTTTAAATGCTCTATTTATGCTGCGTGTATTTTGTGTATAATCTCGCAAAGTTAGAGTTATGTGCGTAACGTATATTAGCTTATTGATGTCAATTTGTTAACTAATAAGTTAAGTTTTTTATATTAATTTAATATTCGATATATTCTAAATTAAACTATTATTTATAGGGCAATACGGTTCAGTTAAGGCTAAAAGCGTTATTGATGATGTGAAAATTTGGAGCCTCAACTCGCTGTCCAGTACCTCTGTGCTTTGGTTTTTTGGAGCGAAACTTTGATACAGGTTTTTTCACAAC
>NZ_JADEXR010000199.1 GCF_015206995.1 aff. Roholtiella sp. LEGE 12411
ATTTTGTTCGCCTATTAAAAATTCGACATCTTTTGAAATTTCGTTTGTTTATTGACGAAAGCGCATTGCTCTGTTGTCAAAAACGCAACTCCTTTTTGTGACAGTGATAATTGTGTGATATCGTATTGTGCTTAAAAAATACATAAGTTAATTTTATGTATAAATTTAAGATATTTCTGCACAAGCAAATATCAAGTTTATGCAAGCTTTATATAGGGAGGATCAGCCAGTGACAAAATGCCGCAAATCTTTAGTCACACGAAATCTTCGCCATTTTAGACAGATTCCTGGTATTCGGGTTGTAAATTGGGTTGACTCATAGCGATCGCATCACGTAAATACCTGAATCTGCATAACTACAGCAGCACGCCTCACATTCGCTCTTCTTTGCAATCTGTCGAGCTAATATTTGCTTCGCTTTAGTCACCGAACCGTGTCGCAGTTCATGAAGTGCCTGGTGCAACCCAGTGTGGGCATTAGCCGGATCTGCATAGGCGTAGCCCAACCTAGGCATCGCTCTTGAGTAAAACCTGTGGGTTTCCTAAAATTTCACTGTGCTATAGGATTCCTATTTGATTAAAGAACTGCGTACACCTCTAACTCCCTTTTTTCCCATTTCTCATTCCCTATCCCCTATCCCCCCATTCGGTGTCTCTACATCTTATACCAGAAGCCTTGTGTGCCAATTGCGTAAGTCCTAGAGCAATTTGGCACTCCTAAAAATGTTAAGTTATAAAGGCGCACCATTGGGAAACATCACTGCCAGCAATTTTTCATGGAGTTGGACTGTCTCTAAATAGATTTGTTCAATTTCTTTAAATGTGTCTTCAGAAATACCAAGTTTCTTTGCTCCTTTGAGAACTACAGACCTTTCTTCTTCACTATATTCTCCATCAGCAGAACAAGCGTGCATCGCATCATAAATCAGGAAATGTCGTGAATCACTAGCTGCAAAATCTCCACTAATGACTGCCTCTATATCTTCATCAGCTTTGTAAACTTTTAGTTGTTCAATGATTGCAGGGTTGCAATTGTAGGCACAGCCATATCCAATCACCCAATTTCTTTCTTCATCTGTTAGTGTTCCATCACCATTAGCACAAATAAGAAGCGATTTTAAGTAAGCTTCATAAGCCATGTCTGATGGAAGCTGTTTAAAACCATACCTTTCCTTAAACAACCACAAAATACCTAAAAAATTCTCTTTGTCTTGAATATTAGCAGCCATTTCTATTCCCCTAAACACAAAAAATGTTCTAAAAAATTTGAGATCTTGTCACATCCATGATTATCATAATTGATTTTTCGCCCATGAAATAATTTTTTGGTGGGTGGAGTGGATGGCATAAATTGTGGCGATCGCAATGTGCCAGTTGCGTAAGTCCTGACTACGTAAATAAAGAGCAATCCGTGCCTCAATTTTATCAGTGGCAAACGCTTGATATTAACGTCAGTAGACCGAAAAGTTTTCTAGAAACCTTACCAGTCCTTGATTTCTGCTTGGGAATACAATCCGCCGAAATCAGCTTGTAATCTACCTTTCAAGAACTTTTGTTCTGGGTTGACTTCAGAGCGATCGCAACTTGTAGGGAAAGACAGCAGGGTTATATCTAACTTTGTCATGCCGTATTTAGCCTCAAACCCTAAAAATTTTTCTAAAATTTAAAATGGCTCAGATCATCGCTTAACTAAAACCTCCCCAGAACTTCTATCAGGGCTAAAGTGTAAATAAGCTAATCGGCATTTAAGCTGCATAATATAAATGCGGAACCGATTGAAAGTAAATATGCCACCACCAGCCAAAAACTTTTTAACTTTGGAACAAGTCACTCAGCTACAGCAAGCACTTAAGCTGGAAAAATGTTTAAATGGAAGGTATAAAAGGTGAATTTAAACCTTCTATTTTTCTCCTTTGCCCTTTAACCAATAAGTATTGATTAGTCGCTTACAGACCTTATTAAATGCTAGCCATGTCTATAAAAGGCTACATTTAGGCAATTAACTATCAGTGCTTAAAAACGCTTAAACTTAATTATTTTTTATAAAAAATATTCTTTTTAATCATACACAAATATTAACTGTATCTCTTTAATATTTATTAAGATATATCTAAAAACTTCCTTTTCAAAACCGTATTTTGCTAACGTGATTTACGTAAATAACTAAAAAATAGGCAAAAGATGGAAATTAGCGCTCGCAACTCTCTTAAGGGTACTATCAAAAAAGTTGTGCCTGGTTCGGTTAACACCGAGATAACTTTAGAACTTGCGCCAGGAGTAGAGCTAGTCTCAATAATCACCAAATCATCAGCAGAAAAGCTGGGACTTGTAGAAGGTAAAGAAGCTTATGCTGTGATTAAAGCATCTGATGTAATAGTTGCTGTTGATTGAAAAATCGGCGACTTACCTTTGTTAGTAGGTCGCTTTGTCTCTTTTGTTAAATTGCGTTTTTATACACTATTGCCCTTGTCTATTAGAGTTTTTGAACATAAAAATATATAGCTATAGTTTCTTTTAACTAGCAACAACGCGGACGTAAATAGCGCGAACACTTTCCCAATCCATTGGTAAAGATGTATTTCCAACTTTGATAATTAAAGAAGGTAAATGCTGTTCTAAAGTGATAGTAGTACCTGGTGTCACTCCCATTGATGTTAGTTTTTTCAATATGGTTTCATCCTGACTATTGCAAAAAGTGATGATTCCTCGTTCTCCCACTTTCAATAATTCTAATGAGCAGCCAGTCACGCTAAAAGGAGTAAACATTTCAGCTATTAAACATAAAGGATGAAGGATGAAGGATGAAGAATGTTTTATCCTTCATCCTTGTTTAAACTAAGATTTCAAAGATTGCTAGGATTAGACGAGATAAGGCTCTTGATGTGTCTTAATCGTGCAATTAGAACGAGGATAAGTGACGCATAGCAGAGCGAATCCTTTCGACATCTGCTCGTCATCTAGGAAAATTTGATCAGATTGATCGACTTCCCCATCAACGATTTTACCAACACAACTAGAACAAGAACCTGCGTGACAAGAGAAAGGTAACTCAATACCATTTTCTTCTGCTGCTGCCAAAATGGTAGTATCTTCGTCAACTTCAATTGTGGTGTCGAAGTTTTCTTTTTTGCTGATCAATCTAACTTGGTAGCTGGCCATTTTGCGATTCTCCTCAAAGGTTATACAATTAGATTTAATTCCCGAAGCTTTTGAGTTTCCCTGTCCTACTCTTTGAGCATTTACGAGAAGCCGCCACAGTGAGATTTGATGCTAACGGAACTAAGGAAAACTTTGATACTTGTGTCTTCCCAAGTCCCAAATAGTATTAGCTACAGGGCGTTCCAGTAGGCGTACAGTCACCAGCTTTAAAAGACTTTCCACAACCGCAGGTATCAGTTGCATTGGGATTGACAAACTTAAAGCCGCTCTCCATCACTCCCTCAACAAAGTCAACTACAACGCCTTCTAATAAAGGCGCACTTTTGGCCTCAACGTAAACGAGTACCTTACCTTGCTGGATTACTAAATCATCGGGTTGTGGTTTGCTAGTGATATCGATCGCATACTCGTAGCCACTGCAACCACCATCTTTCACAGAGATGCGAACACCTTTGGTTGCGCCATTGGCGTCGGGGGCTGAACCTCGCAGGAATGCTCGTAGATGAAATTCTGCTTTTTCTGACAAAGTAACGGTCATCAAATCTCCTGAATTGTAGCGATTATTTGTTTTGATTTCAGGTGTGGGTTGTCATTTGTCATTTGTTATTTGTCATTTGTCCTTTGTTGGTTGTAAAGACTTAGTTAATTAATGACTAATACTGCTCTACCAGAGGCTGCACCAACGACTTACCTCGGCTCCGGCTCCATGAGCGAAGTCGAGATGCTCAGCACGAGTCACTCAGTACAAGTAACTAATGACCAATGACCAATGACCAATGACTAATGACGCAAATTAACTATTTTGTGCAATACTGCTGGGTTCCATCGGTTTGGATTGCGCTTGTCTCCAAGGTGCGCTGTTACCGCATACTGGGCAAGAGCGATCGCGGTAAGAACGGCGCTTAGCAAATTCCATCCGACTCAGATCAATTGTCAGCAATTGCGACAATAGAGGTTGACTAAACCCAGTAATCAGCTTAATAGCTTCCAAGGCTGTTAGACAAGCCAGTGTCCCAGAAACAGCACCTAGAACCGAAAAGCCGCGCCGATCCCAATCAGGCTTCTCTGGAAACAGACAGGATAAACAAGGAGTCACACCAGGAATAATCGTAGTCAGGTAAGCTTCCATCCCGTCCATTGCAGCTTCTACCATTGGCTTACGCCAGCGCACACAAGCTTCATTCAGCAAATTGCGCTCCGTAAAATTGTGGGCGCAGTCGATAGCCATATCAGCAGATTGCACCAACGAATCTACATTTTCCGAGGTGATGTAATCATGAACAGTTTCCACTTGGACATCAGGATTAATAGCGTCCAGAGTTTCTTTAGCTTTAAATACCCTTGGCTTACCTACCCAATCATCCGTCATGAGAACCTGACGATTCATATCATCCAGCCGCAAGTCACCACCCCGGACTAAGATTAGCCGTCCGACGCCCGCCACTGCTAGGTAAAGCGCCGCCGTACCGCCTAATCCCCCCACACCTGTAACCAGAACAGTCGCTGACTTCAGGCGCTTCTGTGCTACTTCGCCAAAATTCGGGAGCATCATTTGGCGACGATAGCGTTCTAATTCGGTAGGCGTCAGGTTTACCAATTTTTACCTCCTAATCAGAAGTGATTTCTGTCAGTGTGACTACATTTTTCGGCTTGTCGTTAAACACTTTGAACAGCTTTTGTTCATGCGGTGTTGATTCGAGAAATACCTGATAAGCTTTTTGCAAAGCTAGAGAATATTGATTTAGTCTCTCTTGTTGACTCAATTCAGGAGAATTATCATCAATTTCCTTGATGTATTGAGAAAACTTTTTCAAAATATGTAAACGATTTACGTTCACAAATTTTTGGTCATAAGGCAGGTTAAAAAACTTCAGAAATTCCTCTGTATCTACGAGCTGCTTGAATTCGTCAATAGTTCCAGTCATTTAGCATTCTCCAATTTTTTCAGCTGTTGCTTAAGCTCATCTAACTGTCGATAGATTTCATAAGTCGCAGCTGCAACATCCATAAGTTGCTGGTAATCTGTTGGCAGCCCTTCTGCTAAATCATGCAGATCCATTTTCATTTGACCTGCTTTGCTGTTGAGGCGTCTAATCTGACCTTTTAATTCCTCAATTATCATTTGTCCTTTGTCCTTTCTCCTCTCTCCTCTCTCCTCTCTTACAAAGTTATGATCTAAGGAAGCCTTAGATCAGACTTTGCGCTTTGTCATTAGTCATTTTTTTTACCAATAATCAATGATCAATCACCAATCACCAATCACCAATGACTAATGACTAATGACTAATGACTAATGACTAATAACCAATGACCAATGACCAATGACCAATGACCAATGACCAATGACTAATTAAAGTTTGCCCACTTCCGGGAAACGCTTTGCCAAATTAATCCCTTTCTGGACAAAATTTTCTCCCTCTTCTGCTAGTTTTTCTAGCGAGTCAAAGCCAAAGCGATGAGCATCTCGCAAAGTTTTTACGGCTAGCAAAAGACGCCCAGAAAAGACCAGCGCCCAGCCAAATCCTTCATGGCTCAAATCAACTACAACCTGAGATATCAAACCTGTTTCCTGTTCAATACCAGCGGCTACAGCTCGAAAGAATGCCATAATTCGAGCTTGAGTTATCGGATCAACTTCACCTTCAACAGATATTTCACGCTTCTTTTGTTTGCTAACAACAAAAGGTTTAAGAATTAACTCATCCGACCAACTACGATAAACTCCATAACTATCTTGACCCCGGATTTGTTTAATTAATACCTTAAGAAAAGGCGAGTTCAAGACTTCGGTTGTAGCAGTTCCGTTAACACTATTATTTGTGGTCATACTGTTGCTTCATCTTCAACTTCATCGGCAAAATTTGAGGGTTTTTGCTGTAAAGCTTTACGCAACCAAGGCGGAGGGTTGCCTTTGAGGGTTTTTACTAGCTTATTTAGGACTTCGCTAATTTCTTCCTCTTCCGATCGCGCCTTAACGGGGGTGACACCTTTCTTGATCAAACGAGCCGCCGCACTCCCACCAATTGCTGTTACGTAAACAATCGTACAGTCAACTATTGCGTCAAGTTTTGGTGTGATTTTGTCCTCGTTACCATCTTCTTTCAGGTCGCCTTCAAAATTGAGGGTTTCTAGGAAGTGATATCCCTCATCGGAAATTTCATAAACATCAATCATTCTTGCCCATCCGAAGTGAGCATTAATATGAACTCGGTCACTCGTCGTGAAGGCAATTTTCATCCTGATTTATCCTTTGTCTACCGCTTTGCGAAGTCCAGGGTCAAAATTCCCAAGTAATTAACTTTAACTAATGACTCTTGACTAATGACTCTTGACTCTTAACTAATGACTCTTCTTGTTCTAAAAATAAGTTACCAATACCAAACAAAAGCTCCATTGTGCCTCGGTAGCCTACTTTGGTAAATTGACCATTACCTAAGCGGTCATAAATGGGCAAACCTAGACGATATAAAGGAACCGAAAGACGTTTAGCGATCGCTCTGACATTTGAGTTACCAATCAATAAATCAGACCCGGCTGCTAGATTCTCAAAGTCTTCCAAATCGCCGATGGTGACGCTTTTAACGGGGAGCTTTTCTAGTAATGGCGATCGCGTGGTTGTCACCGCAGCATGAATTTGAGTTCCCATCGATTGCAGAAAACACACTATTGACCACAACAAGTCTGGTTCCAGGGCTAGGGAAACTCGCTTAGCACCGAAGTAAAAGTGAGTGTCCAACATGGCATCTTGCAACTGACGGCGTTGGCGGCAGTATTTTTCTGGGACGCTATTACCACTAAGAATTGCCAATGCTTGCAAGAACTCATCCACAGGTTCTAATCCAGTCAGTTCGCCAAACACCTCATAAGGTGTGCCAAAGCGTTCTTCAAGAATCTTGGCAGCCCCCCGCATACTTTCACCCAATGCTAGGGTAAAGGCAGAACTACCTGCCTCTCGTAGCTGTTTTAAGGTAGTCCCACTAACTGTAACTGCACTATAAGTATCCTCTAAGTGTCCATCTAGAGAAGCGCCAAGATCAGGTACAAAGATTGGTACTAGTCCAAAGGCTGTAACCATCTCTTTGACTTCCTGTACATCTCCTGGTGTGAAAGCAGAACCCGCCAAAATCGTGACTTGTTCAGTTCTGAGTCCACCTGGCCGAGGAATTTCCTTAACTATGCTTTCCACAGCAACAGCAAAGCCATCTTGCAGGGCACCTTTAAAATCTGGGGTAGGGGCAAAAACGATCGCCAAATCATTCAATTCAGGATGGCGATCGCGGATTTCTTTGAGAAAGCCCTCAATGTCATCCCCTCTAGTTTCAGTCAACCCCGTGGTACATAAACCAATAATTTCTGGGTTGGACTTTTCTACCAGCGTGAGAAGTGCCTGTTCCACATTCTCTTCACCACCTAAAATGGTGGTAACTTCCGTCATCGCTGTCGTAGCTAAGGGAATCGCCTCTCGGAAATGTCGCACCAGAACAACTTTGGCAAAAGCAGTACAACCTTGTGAACCGTGGAACAGAGGTATAGTCCCCTTCAATCCCAAAAAGGCCAAGGATGCACCCAAAGCTTGACTTTGCTTCAGGGGATTAACTGTCAGTGCTTTGTTAGATGTGGTAACGATCGCCATTACAATACCTCCTCATTCCACAGCGCGGACTTTCTCGTTCCCTGGCTCCGCCGGGGAATGCTGACAGTGAGGCTCTGCCTCATCTGCTCTAAAAAGAAGGCAGAGCCTTCAGGAATGCGTTCCCAACCGGAGTCTGGGAACGAGGGTATAAGAGCCATTAAACTGCCTCCTCCTCGTCCCAAGGAGCGGGTTTGCGTATTTGCTCCCAAATCGGGCTATAAAGAGCTTCGTACAGTTCCCGTGCCATCTCAATCATTCCCACATAACCTGCATAAGGATGATGGCGTTCTTGGTTAATATCGAGGAAAGGAATTCGAGCTTTCAGAGCAGTGTATTGGTTACGTCCACCAGCGATCAGCATATCTGCGCGAGTGTCTTTAACCAGTTGTAACAATTCTTGAGCGTTGCCCTTCTCTAGCATGATGCCATCGTTGCCAATCAACTTCTTGATTTTGGCTTTATCTTCCTCCGTACTTTTCCGAGTACTGGTAGCAACAACTTCTATCCCCAAGTCCTTAGCAGCCGAGATAATTGACCAACTCTTGACACCTCCGGTATACAGAACAACCCGTTTACCTTTGAGTCGAGCACGATAGGGAGCCAACGCCAAATCTAGAGCCGCAGTTTCTTCTGCAATCAACTTTTCTGTCCGCTCTTGCAAATCAGTGTCGCCTAATTTAGCGGCAATGTTTCGCAGACAGCGATTCATATCATCGATGCCGTAAAAAGACTCTTCAATGTAAGGGATGTTGTAGCGCTCCTCCATCTTTCTCGCCATGTTAAGCAGCGCTCGTGAGCAAATCATCACGTTAAGCTTGGCACGATGGGCATAGCGAATTTCATCGTAGCGAGCATCGCCCGTAATTTTAGACAAAATACGGATGCCTAATTTTTCTAACAGTGGTGTTACTCCCCACATTTCCCCGGCAATGTTGTATTCGCCGATTAAATTAATATCATAGGGCGTAGTGTATTCTGGTTCTGCTGTACCAACGACATATTCCAGCAAAGCTTCACCACCAAAACGGTTCCCCAGATTTTTGCTCCCAATAAATCCTGGAGCAATTACTGGGACAACAGGAATACCAATTTTCTCAGCCGCAGTTTTGCACACAGCATCAATATCATCGCCAATCAGGGCTGTAACACAAGTAGCGTAAACAAACACCGCCGCTGGTTGGTAGCGCTGGTGAAGTTCCAAAATTGCTTTGTAAAGCTTCTTTTCACCACCGAAGATGACATCGTTTTCACCCAAGTCAGTCGTAAAGCCCATCTTGTAGAGTTGGGGCCCAGAGGAGAGACTACCACGACTGCCCCAGGAATTACCAGCACAGGCGATCGGCCCGTGGACTAAATGAGCAGCATCGGCGATCGGCACTAAGGCAATCATTGCACCATCAAAGGCACAGCCCCCTTGAGCCGCGCCAGGTTGTGCCTGTTGAGCGCAAGACTTGTTTTTCTTTTCGGATTGTTTGTGCTGATTATGCTCGCATCCTGTCTCAGTCAGCAGCTCGTTGATTTTGCCTTGGGTGATTTTCATCTCTTTTCTCTTAATTGTTAATTGTCCTTTGTCATTTGTCATTTGTCCTTTGAATAACTAACAACTAATGACCAATGCCCCATCCCCCATGCCC
>NZ_JADEXR010000200.1 GCF_015206995.1 aff. Roholtiella sp. LEGE 12411
TACAGCAAACAATAAAAATGCCTTGTATGTCATCTCCATTAATAGCTTTAGCTATTAATGGAGATATTTTTCAACATATTATTACATTGAATTGCTAATAATTTGGCATAACAAGTACTGAAGAACCGTATTGATTTGTGGAAACCCTATAAAACTTTAGTAGGAAAATTGATGCCAAATGCAGATGTAACTATTGATAGGTTTCATGTAATGAAACAGGTGAATGATGAATTAGATGCGGCACGTAAACAGCAAAAAAAATCAGCGATCGCACTTAAAGATAAGCGAGAAAAAGACCGGATACTAGCAGGATTACTAAAAAGTAAATATAGCTTATTAAAAAACGAAAACTCTTTAAATGAAAAGCAAAAAGATAGATTAAAATCTGTTCAAAATGTATCTCCAATTCTATTAAAAATGCACTCCCTTAAAGAAGACTTCAGAGACATATTCGATACTGCTGAATCATGGGGAGATGGGGTAATTAAATTATTGGATTGGATGCATGATTCCAGCTTATATTTTCCGAAAACTATTAGAACAATTTTCCGGTGGTTTGGTGACATAGTTGGATATTTTGAGCGAAGAACAACTAGTGGCACTGTAGAAGGAATTAACAATAAGTTGAAGCTGATTAAAAGGCTAGGTTATGGCTTTCGTAATTTCGCAAACTTTCGATTGCGCTGCCTATTATCTTGGCACTTTAGTGTTAAATCTCCATAAGGGGATCGGTAGAACCATTAATCCAGATGAGTTAACTGTGAGTGTATATCGTCACAATGGTGAAGTAGAAGTTTTGAAGGGTGAGGATAAGTTAGCTATTACTGAATTATTACCTGGCTGGGAAGTTGCTATTTCTGAATTATGGCCGCCTGTGTTTGAATGATTAGCAAGTAGTGATACGACATTGATATAGTAATCCGATTTGATTCGTGAACTGACTTGTAGAGACAGGGAATGGGGGATAGGGGATAGGGAATGGGAAATGGGAAAAAAGGAGTTAGAGGTGTACGCAGTTCTTTCAAAAATCAAATAGGAATCCTATACTATAGATGTAGTATCGTTCTAGAAAATTATTACAAATTTTATTCAAATGAAGAGTTTCAAGTTATAAATAAAGCTACAAATTTATTTGGTACTTAAATTCTAAAATCGCCCATTTCCTTGGACAATGTGCTTGACAGTAGTCAAAGTTTCCAAGCTAATAAATCCCCGGCGATGACCTTTTTGATTAGACATTCCTAGAAATACTGAATCTCCTCGTGAAGGGTTACGGGAAAAACGCGGGGAAGCATTGATGTAGATTGAGGCGCTGTTAACTCCTAAAGCAAACTGCCGACTTTCCTGATATGATTCAGTCATAATGCAGTCAGCATGACCACTGCTATATTGATTAATCCAAGCGATCGCACCCTCTAAGCTATCCACCAGTTTAAAAGCTACTGTCCTAGTTAAATAAGCATTTCCCCACTCGTTTTCCTTTGCTAGATGCAACTGGGGAAAAGCTTCCACTAATTCCGCATCCCCTTTAATTTCAAAACCTTTTTCCTTCAAGCTGTTCCACAAAACTGCTAATGAAGATGGCAGAGCTTGGCGATGAATTAGTACTTTTTCAATAGCATTCACTGGGTCTGGTTCACTCTGATGGCTATCTATAATCATCCAGCGTACCATTTCTAAGCTGCTATTAAGCGACCAGTAGAGGTAACAGTTACCCATTGCGGACTTTAAAACTGGGCAAGTTGATTGTCGCATTACTTGCTGAACCAAGCTAGAACGTCCGTAGGGAATCACTAAATTCACATACTGATCTTGAATGACTAAATCCCGAACAGAAGCACCATGTTCTGCTGTGATTAGCTCTAAACAGCCTGATGGTAGACCAACTTCTGCGATCGCATTTTGCACTACCTCAGCAATCGCTGCGTTAGAGTGACTAGCTTCTGTGCTGCCTTTAAGGATTAGACTATTACCAGTTTTGATACAAAAACCCGCTGCGATCGCTCCTAAATCTGGAAACGCCTCATAAATAAATGCAATCACTCCCAAGGGCATTAACTGAGAATAACTCTGGGAGTCTTCTAGTTGATAGTCAGCATTCCTGACCCGGCGTAGTGGATCGGATAATTCTCCCAACCGTTGTAGAATGTCCACGGTCGTCTCTAGCCTTGTAGGAGTCAGTTTTAGCCAATCTAATATTAAGTCTGGCACTGCCATTTCCCGACTGGCTTCCAGATCCAAAGTGTTGGCTTCTAGAATGTCGTCAAATGAGCGTTCTAGCGCCTGCGCCATCGCTAATACAGCGCGACTCCGGTCTGCTCCTTTTGTGATTCCTAACTTTAGAGAAGCTTGATAGGCGCGTTGAGCACTAGTAATCGGTTCGGGGTAATCATCCAAAACTTCAACGGTCATTGAGTTAACGTCTGTAGGTAAGCCAGACCAATAGTGCTGGCAGAATAGCTAACAGCACCGCCACTATTGCCCAGGCAATAATACTAGAACTATTTGCCAATCGCAGCGCTAATGGCAGCCATATAATCACTAGCACGAAAATAATGCCCAGTGCTATGGGTAGATAGCTTTCTCCCAACTTAGGATGAACAACGTGCCAACTATTTCCCGTCCAGCGCCAAGCTCGCTTGTAGGGATAGGTTGTGGAAAGTTGTTCTAGGACATAGCCATTATCTTCCAGTACAAATATTTGCTGACAGCGATCGCAACCAAATGCTTCTGTCAGCGTAATTGGAATTAACCGCCCCCGGCGACGGCAGGGACAGGGATATTCCGTATTAAAGTCTATTTTTTCAGGTTTTTGAGATTGCACAAGCGTTCTACTAACTTGAGCGTGTTTTTTGCAAACTACGAGAATATCAAGGCCTTGGAGGCTGATTTCCCTCTTATCAACTTTTTGTATAGATAGCGAGGCAAACACTGCCATGATTACGAAAGGCAGATGAAGCTAACTCAGGTTGTCGTGATTGCTGTCTGGGGGTTCGGTTGTCTAACCAGAGGATAGCTATCTGTTGTCTTTCCCTGTAGTTAGCAGTCTGGTTAAAAAATTTTTTCCTCTTCATCTTTGGCTTTAAAAGAAATGTATTTGCATTTGGCAGGCATTTATTGTGCTGATATATCTGGTACGATCTTAAGTCTACGTGGCGACAATTAGTAAAACAACCTGTTTAGAAAAGCTACTCCCACAAGCAACACGGTTATGTTTGAGTACTCATACCTATTTTTTCACGAATTATAGACATCTGTTAAGAGACACGAAATCAGAACATTCGCCAGCTTGAGTGACTTTTTTATCTAGATACATTTTGGCTAAATTTGCTGTTAAAAGACGTATTGCACCCTACAATACTGCTATTTAAACAGGCTTCTTTCATCAAGTGTAGTACAGCGCACACAAAACGACTTGCCTAAAGCTATTAATGTCTAACCCTTATTAAATCGCTCTTGGTATAGACTTAGAGTACTGCTTATATCTTAATATTTTATTTTTTTAATAAGCGGGTAACGCGATTCGAACGCGCGACATTCACCTTGGCAAGGTGACGCTCTACCACTGAGCTATACCCGCAATTTCAACTCGAACTTAATTATCTCAGATATATTTTAGATTGTCAACCCTTGAATTTGGTCATTAGTCATTGGTCATTGGTCATTAGTTCATAACAAAGGACAAATGACCAATGACGAACTAACTTAGTTCTTCTGACTCCGCAGCTAAATTGCCGATGTTGGCACTTTGAAAAGAAGCTGGCAAAGACTGGGTATTTCGAGAATATGGCTCCGCCAGGTTAGAACGCAATTGCCGCATGAGGCTTGCCATTTCCAGGGCACTCATCGCATAATCCCAGCCATGATTGCTTTTAATGCCTGCCCGTTCTAAGGCTTGCTGCATAGTGTCCGCTGTTAAAATACCAAAAATCACAGGTACACCTGTCTGAAAGCTAGCAGCAGCAACGCCCTTCGCTACTTCCGAAGAAACGATATCAAAATGAGGTGTTTGCCCCCGGATGACTGCACCCAGGCAAATTATGGCATCATAGCGATGGGAGAGTGCCAGTTGGCGAGCTACCACAGGTACTTCAAAACTTCCCGGTACCCAAACGTAGTCTACCTGATTGCCGTGGGGATTAGTATCCACACCGTGGCGTTTCAAGCAATCTTGACACCCCTCTAGGAGCTTAACGCTAACCAGGTCATTGAATCGACCAATCACCACTGCAAACCGCAAAGGTTCTGTTTGAGTAAAACTTCCCTCAAAAACTGCCATGACTGCCTCTGAATCAGGTATACTTCTGGCCAATATACATTTCTTCTTTAAATGTAGAGGAGCAGGAAAGCACAGTTAAGTAAAAGGAACTAGGAAAAAGAAAAAATATCTTTTTTCTTCCTTTAACCTTTTAACTTTGCTTTTCTGCCCCTCTAGTTCTTATATTACGTGCCTCTGCCAGAGCGAAGCCGTCGTCTATACGACAAAAAAGTTTAACAAACCGACTAAAAATACTAACGCAATCCAGACGCCAGAACCAAGCCAGAGCAGCTTTTTAGATTCACCCCAACTTTGGGGAGTGGCATAAGCAACAGGGACACCTACAACCAGGACAAAAGATAGCCCAACCAGACCTATCAAAGCAATTTGGAATATTATGGTCATTTTTGCTTCTCCCAAGCTAGCGAAATACTAAAGATAGAATATCCTAAAGGGCGACACTGACAGTTTTTCCTTATTTTTAAGCTAGCAGAAATTGCTACATTTTAGTCATTTGTCCTCTCTTACAAAGTTCTGTTCGCCGGAAACCGGCGCTCAGACTTTGCGCTTTGTCTTTTGTCCTTTGTTTAAGTACCAATGACCAATGACCAATGACTAATGACTCTTGATTATGGACTTAATTCTTTGCCACACAACAGCTGATTTTGACGCGCTAGGAGCAGCGGTTGGGCTGACGCGCTTACTACCGGGGAGCAAGATTGTGCTATCTGGCGGCTCTCACCCTCCTGTACGGGATTTTTTGGCCTTGCATCGAGATGAATATCCTCTGATTGAAAGGCGTTCAGTAATTCCTGAAAACATTCGTTCTCTGACTGTGGTGGATACACAACACCGCGATCGCATCGGTAAAGCTGCCGAGTGGTTAGATTTACCCCATGTAAAAGAAATCATACTTTATGACCATCACCTAGGACAAGAATCGGATATTCCCGCTACGCAATCGTATATTTCCTCTGTGGGAGCTACCACAACTTTAATTGTGGAACAATTGCAACAGCACCAAATCTCCCTGACTCCAGCCGAAGCAACGGTGATGGCTTTGGGTATCCACGTTGATACTGGCTCGTTGACATTTGACCAGTCTACACCACGGGATGCTTTGGCCTTGGCTTGGTTAATGGAACAAGGTGCTAGTTTATCAGTAATTTCCACTTACTGTTACCCTGGTTTGTCTCCCCAATTGCAGCAGCTATTAACCCAAGCGCTAGAAAATTTGGAATATCTCTGTCTACACGGACATACCATTGCTTGGGTAACTTTGAAAACTGAGGGTTTTGTGCCAGGGTTATCGAGTCTAGCCTCGGAACTCGTCGAGTTAACTGAAATTGACGCCATCCTATTGGCGAATGAATATCCTTTAGGTAAAGATGACGTACGCTTAACAGTAATTGGGCGATCGCAAATTCCCAAAACAAATCTTAACCTTTTATTCCAACTTCTAGGTGGCGGTGGTCATTCACAAGCAGCATCGCTGAATCTCCGAGGAGTAGACTCCAAAGCAACATTACAACAACTCTTGGACGGGATCAAAGCACAAATTCCCCATCCCCCCACTGCTAGGGACTTGATGTCTTCTCCTGTCCGCACTATTCTTCCTGAAACCACAATTGCCGAAGCACAGCGTATTTTGTTGCGTTATGGAAACTCTGGTTTATCTGTAGTCGATGCTCAAGGGCAACTAGTAGGTATTATTTCACGACGGGATATTGATATCGCCTTACATCATGGGTTTAGTCATGCGCCAGTCAAAGGCTACATGACAACGAATCTCAAAACAATTACACCAGATACAACACTGCCACAAATCGAGGCGCTGATGGTGACGTACGATATTGGGCGCTTACCTGTGTTGGATAATGAGCAATTAGTGGGTATTGTTACTCGCACTGATGTATTGCGGCAATTACATCAAGAAAGAGAGGAAAAAAGAGGAAGAGGGGGGGAAAAACAGAGAGGCAGAGGCAAAGAAAATCATTTTAATCTCCCTCAATTGCAGAATAAACTTGCGCCTCAATTGTGGCAATTACTCACGGTAGCATCGCAAGCAGCCCAAAAGCGGGGTTGGCATCTTTATCTAGTAGGTGGTGCAGTCAGGGACTTGCTATTAGCAAAAGAAGCAGCAGGTACCTTAATGATTAAAGATATTGACCTTGTAGTTGATGGCTTTCATCAATCAGCAGATGTCGGTGCTGGTGTGGAACTGGCAAAGGCACTACAACAATTTTACCCTGCTGCTCGCTTAGAAATTCATGGGGCTTTTCAAACTGCTGCTTTGCTATGGCATAATGACTCAGAATTAGATTCTTTATGGGTAGATATTGCCACTGCTAGGACAGAATTCTATCCTTACCCCGCGGCAAATCCAGAAGTTGAGGCGAGTTCTATTCGTCAAGACTTGTATCGACGAGATTTTACCATCAATGCAATGGCACTGCGGCTCACCTCCCCGCGTGCTGGTGAATTACTTGATTTCTTTGGTGGGTTACTAGATTTACAAGCCAAACAAATTCGGGTTTTACACCCCAACAGCTTTATTGAAGATCCCACCCGTATTTATCGTGGTGTGCGCTTTGCTGTGCGCTTCGGATTTCATCTGGAACCGCAAACAGAAGAATTTATCCGCTATGCCATCAATAGTGGCGTTTACGATCGCACTGCCCAAGAGAATAGCAGAACTCCAGCCCTACAAACTAGACTCAAAACAGAATTGAAACATATTCTGGAAGCTTGTTACTGGAAATCGGCTTTACAGTTACTCGACAATTTGGGAGCGTTGCAATGCATCCATCCTACTCTGAAGCTAGATGGAGATATTCTGCGGCAATTACGTTTGCTAGAACGCTGTTTGCAACAATTTGATACTGAACAATCCCTCATTCACTGGCAAATGCGTCTAGAAGCATTAATTGCCCACCTAGCACCTGAATATCGGGTCAAAGTAGCAAAAAATCTGCAACTACAAGAGGATAGCATTACTAGGTTAAAGAACTTAGCCCTAAATTCTACTCAGGTGATCAAGTCCTTACCTACTTTTCAAGTTCCCAGTCAAGTGGTGCAGTTATTGCGACAGTACGATTTACCAATGCTGATTTTAATTGCCTTGCAAAGTCCGCGAGACATTAGACATCAGATTTGGAAATATTTAACTGTTTGGGCTAATGTGCAGCCATTTTTGAATGGCAATGATTTAAAAAATTTGGGTTACAAACCAGGGCCCCAATATCGGCAAATATTAGATGAGCTACTTGCTGCTACCTTAGATAAAGTGGTTAAAGATAATAGAGAAGCTGAGGAATTTTTAGCAAAGCATTATCCTCAGTAATTGATATTTTACAGATGTGGTTTTTATGCAAACAAAAACACCAAAAAAGTACTAACTTCCAAATGATCCTCTATAGTATATGATTAACATTCTTATTGAAAGAGCGATCGCACTAGATTTACGCTTTGCAAAAACCAGCGAATGCCTACAGCACGCTACGCGAACGCGGGAGTCTAAATCGTATCTGGGTCGATATTTAATTCTCGCAGTTTTGCTGCCAAACGTTCTGCTTTTTGTTCCAACTGTTCTGCCGATTCTTCCGGTGTCGGTACTAGTTGTCCAACTGGTGTAAAAAACCGCAATAGTCCTTCATAAATTCCCAGATATAAGCCTAGCTGCTGACTCCACAAATGTCCTTGTTCATTCGCTTGTAGAGGTTGATATTCTCCATCTACTAAATGAAATCCTGCAAACTCAAGTGTATATGGATCGAACCAAAAATAATCAGGCGTGCGGAAAGTATCTTGATAAATTGTTTTCTTTAAATCTTTGTCAGTATTAGCTGTTGATTCCGAAAGAATTTCCAGAATTACATTCGGATATTTGCCATATTCTTCCCAAACTACCCAACTTTTACGGGTTTTACGTTCGGTTCCCAACACTACAAAAAAGTCTGGGCCTCGGAAGTATTCTGATTTTCGTTGGTGTGGACTGTAATAGATAGTTAAGTTTCCAGCAGCATAGAAATCATTTCTATCTCGCCACAGCCATTCGAGACATTTGAAAAGTAGGATTATTTGTCGTAGATGCAGTTCAGTTTCCAAGGGAGGCTCGTCACTATATAAATCACTAGGGGGAAAAATAACATCTTGGGAGATGCCTTCTTGAGAATCTAATGCTTGAGCAATGGTCATAGAATGGATATGGCATCAAGTAGTTATGGATTTATTTTAGCAGCGTTGTATTAGGCGATCGCGGTGTACGTCAAGCTCGTAAGCACATAACTTGGTATGCTAAAGGCTTCGTCGGTGCTGCTGATTTGCGGGGACAGCTAAGTTTGGTTGAAACTGTCGATCAGGGTTTGCTGTTGATTGATCGAGCTATTGAAAAACTGGCTAATGGTTATGAGCTAGAGGAAGAGATAGAATCTAACTTAGCGTTGGTATAGCAAAGATTTTAGAGTTTTACGCCAAGACTTTGCATCTTGGCGCGAAATGATTCAATCTAAAAAAGACCGAGCAAATTTATATAGAAATTGCAAATTCTGCCTCAAGTCTTTTTTACGGACGACGACGCAAATATCCTTCCTCTTCTAATTTTTGCAAAGCTCTTTTAGCCGCTGCTATTCCATACTTTTGACCAATTTCTGCTGATTCCTGCGAAATTTGAGGAAGAACACTAATTGTTTTTTTGCCTAAAGGTGTTTCATAAAACGCAATCATTTGTTTTATATCTTCATTAGTGAAATATTTCGCATATACAGGAATTAATTCATTCATCAGCTCATTTGGCTTGAGTTATGCCAGAAAAGTATCCCAAGCTTTTTGAGGCACTTGCGGATATTGAGGCTTTAAAGTGTCTACTAATTGAAGCATTATTTGCCGAGAAAGATTTTCTGAACCAGTTATTTTGAGTAATTGTCTGATGTTATTAGTTTTTTCTATTTCTGGTTCTACCGATCCCCTTATGGAGATTTAACACTAAAGTGCCAAGATAATAGGCAGCGCAATCGAAAGTTTGCGAAATTACGAAAGCCATAACCTAGCCTTTTAATCAGCTTCAACTTATT
>NZ_JADEXR010000201.1 GCF_015206995.1 aff. Roholtiella sp. LEGE 12411
GCCCTATTCCCCATGCCCCATGCCCCATCCCGCAAGTGGCGTGGAGTTTTTCATCTAAATATCTTGCTTGTATTCTTGTAGTAATTTAGGAATGTGATCATACCCATCTACACCAATAACTGCAATAATTTTGGGGCGATGTTGCTGTAATAAATTTTGGAAATCTTCTATCCCTATTTGTCCCTGCAAAATGGTCAGTAATCCTGCTGGTTGACGCCACTCAATAGAGGCAATCTGTTCTAAAAGATACATTCCTAAACAGCCAGTGTAAACGGTTTTTTCAGCATTTTGCAGATGATAATAAGCTTCGGCTAAATAAGCTAAGTTCCGTCCTTGGAGATATAAATCACCGGATACTTGGGCTGTTTTAAAGCCATCTTCCAGATATTTAATTGCAGCTTGATGTTGCCCAACTACTAAATAGGCAATTCCTAGGCTGCTGAAACATAAAGCTTTACTTTGAATATCACCTAATTTTTCTGATAACTTTAAGCCTTGTTCTAAATAGTTAATTGCAGCTTCATAGGTTTCTGGTTCGAGGTTTTCCAGTTCTTGAGCCTGCATAACTTCGCTGTAACCTAAATTTACCAGTGCATTAGCCTCGCCTGTGCGTTGGCTTTGCCCGCCGTAGGCATCGCCTGCTTGCCGGCTCAAAATCAATGCCCGTTGACTGTAGTTAATCGCCTCAGCGTAATTTTGCTCTTGTACGTAGGTGCGACTGAGGTGGTTGAGATTAGCAATTTCACAGGGGCGATCGCCTGCATATCTGGCTATCTCCAGTGCTTGCTGATGAAAATCAAGCGCACGTTGATATTGTCCTAAAGCACGCTGCGAATAGCCTAAAAGTGTCAAAATTCGCGCCTTTTCCTGGGTTCCCTCGACTTTTTGCAGCGGCTCATCCAGATAATCTAAAGCATCCCGCAAATAAGTACCAGAAAAAGAGGCAAAAATCCCACCGTAGAAAGGAAAATATGGACGCTGGGCAAAGGTTCGCAGAATCTGGAACATAATTTGAGAACAGGCATCACAGTATACTGTCCCAATGCTCCCAAAACCACTCGCTAACTGACTCCAAATCACTGCAAAGGTCAAGAAAGTGGAAATGGACAACTTTGGCCCTGCCTTGACATCGTAGGCTTGTTGGTCAAACCAGTTAACTAATCCCCGTTGCAAGTACTGTAGAATTATTGCCATTTCCACCCAATCTCTGAGGGTGACACCGCGTTGCTGTTCGGCAAATTGAATTATAGATTCTTCCATCGCCAAAGTGCGAAATAGTCTTTGGGGTAACTCACTATTAACTTGCTTACCCCAACTTGCCCAAGGGCCAAGTTCTCCAGGTACGCCACCAAATCCTAGAGATCCCTGGTTTTGCTGGTACATCCAACTGAGCAAGTTGTCTTGCAATCGTTGCCAAGAAGTCAAACCACGGGTAATACCTTCGGAAAATTCTTGTAAATCAGAATTAGCCTGGGCAAATTGCTGTAAAGCTTTAGATAATTGCTGTAGTTGTGCCAGATTCAGCGGATTTTTATGATTGGGGTCAGTAACACGTAAGAATATAGCTAGACGCTCATCGGCATCGGCTGTAGTAATTTCTTTGACTGCGGAGGCGATCGCTTCTGTGGCTTTGTTTTGCTCTTGCCAACGTTCCCACTGACTTTGGATGGTTTTAATTGCTCTTAAACTCCGGGTAGCCTTGGCTTTTTTGAGTTCATCTTTTTCGTTGTCTACTTGGCTTTGGATGGCATTTAAGCGATCGCTCAAAGCTAGCTCAAACACTTCTCCCGTACCGGAAGTTATCCCTTTAAGCAGCATTTGATACACCTGCTCAACCGAGCTAATCTTGCCCTTGAGGGTGGTTTCAACAATTTCATCAATTAAAGCGAGATAGCGATCGCGCAATGGCAATTCTGACACTTGAGCCACTAGAAAACATCACATCAATTCTAATTCTAGTCCTGGCAGCAGAAGTGCGAGAAAGAATTCCTCACAATTATCGATATCGAAGACTATCACTAACTGAGGCAGCAGGGGAAGACAGCAGTATGAGCCATACACTAACAGCAGCGAGAGTTCCAGCACCAGGAAGAATTTTAAGTCGAGAACTAGAAGCCCGTGGCTGGACACAGAAGGATCTTGCAGAAATTATGGGCCGTCCAATCCAAACCATCAACGAGATTATCCGGGGAAGCAAGCAGATAACTCCTGAAACAGCTATAGAACTGTCGCAAGCTCTAGGCACTTCTTTTGAGTTCTGGACGAACCTAGAAGCTAAGTATCGACACAAGACAATAACCAGGAAAGAGAAGCCAATGAAAAAGCCGCCAATTGGTTGATAGAATCGCAGGCATTGCAGGACTTTGTTTCCCCGACTCAAAAATACTTTTCCCGTCAAGTAATTGAAGAATTCGCTCATACTCAGTGCAGACATCCAGGCATAATTCTCGGTCGTTTACAGCATAACGAACTAGTTCTCCATAAAAACCTGAGAGCATTACTCGTCAAAGTCAGCCCTTTGCTGAAAAATTGGATTGATATTTAGTTGTGAAGTTGAAACAAACAGTACAATTTTTGCGTTATTAGTAATCAAGGGACTAAATACTCGGGATTAGGGAAGAGGGAGGAAAAGTTAAAGGTTAAAGGACGAAGGGATAGTTCTTCCCTTTCCCCCTTACCCCTTTCCCTTTCACCAATGCCCCATGCCCTATCCCCCATGCCCTATCCCCAGTCCCTATAAATGGCTCGCACCCCCACATTAACTTTCGATCGCGGTACATTAGTTTTGCATCCACCACCACGCGGTAAAGCTTGGATGGACTATGCCAGATGGGATGATCGAGTTGAAAAATTCCGTATTCCAGCAATTAGATACCGCTCTTTAGTGGAAGCACTACAGGCGGAAGAAACTAACTTTATCGACGAAGCAAAGGAATTTTATCCCATAGATTTGGTTCCCACTCTAGAAATGGAACCTTATCCGCACCAGAGTGAAGCTTTAGCAGCTTGGAAACTGGCGGGTAGGCAGGGGGTGGTAGTGCTTCCCACCGCAGCGGGAAAGACTTATTTGGCGCAAATGGCAATGCAAGCGACACCACGTACAACGCTGATTGTGGTGCCAACGTTGGATTTAATGCATCAGTGGTATGCACACTTAGTGGCGGCGTTTCCCGATGCTGAGGTGGGATTGCTAGGGGGTGGTTCGCGGGATAGGACACCCATCCTAGTTGCAACTTACGACAGTGCAGCAATTCACGCTGAGGCGCTGGGGAATAAATATGCTTTAGTTGTTTTTGATGAGTGTCATCATTTGCCGACAGATTTTAATCGTGTCATCGCTGAGTATGCGATCGCACCCTATCGTTTAGGACTTTCTGCTACACCAGAACGCACTGATGGCAAACACGCTGACCTAAATATCCTCATTGGTCAAGAAGTATATCGCAAACGGGCTGAGGATTTAGCGGGGAAGGCGTTAGCAGAGCACGAAATTGTTCAAATTAAGGTGAAGTTATCACAAGTTGAGCGGGAAAGATACAACCAGTTAATCCAAACTCGCAACGATTTTTTAAAGCAATCTCGAATTTCTTTGGGAAGTTTGCAAGGCTGGCAGATGTTTGTACAAATGAGTGCGCGATCGTCAGCTGGACGTAGAGCTATGTTAGCGCACCGAGAAGCTAAAGATATCGCTTTAGGTACTGATGGTAAATTGCGAATTTTAGTTAATTTATTGGCAGAACATTACCCGGCACGAATTTTAATTTTTACTGCTGATAATGCCACGGTTTACCGTATTTCTCAAGAGTTACTGATTCCGGCAATTACTCATCAAACACCTGTGAAAGAACGACATGAGATATTAACAAAATTTCGCGAGGGTGAATACAATACTTTGATTGCTTCTCATGTTTTAAATGAAGGAGTTGATGTGCCAGCAGCTTCTGTGGCAATTATTTTATCAGGAACTGGTTCTGCAAGGGAGTATATTCAGCGTTTGGGGAGGGTTTTGCGGAAGGGTAATATCGAGAATAAGCAGGCGATTTTGTATGAGGTAGTGGCGGAAGATACGAGTGAGGAGGGAACTTCGGCGCGGCGGCGAGGGGAGAACAAAAGGGGAGAACAAAAGGGGAGAGGGGGAGAAAAGAAGAAGAAAGGGAATTTTCAGGTTGTATATGGGAGTGGGAAGGAAAGAAGTGTTAAGGCTGCGGAACAGTTAGAAATTAATTATTCGAGCGAAAAGGGAAATGTTACCGACAGACTTACTGATGCATCGCCAAAATGGGGAGGAGATCATCCCGAAGAGGCTGAAGATTGATCATCAAACTTCGGATTTGGCGATTGAGTTAATTAATTATTTTCAAGCAGCAGTGGGTAAGACTCAGGGTATGCTTGAGCGTCAACTGGCTGATTTTGAAGGAGATACGACAGATTATCGCGTCAAGCGGGGATTAGCTTATATTCTCAAAAGCAGTTTTTGTACGTTTGAGGTGGTGAGTCCGCTGGAACCACAAATGTTAAGAGAACGGGTGTTTTCGCTAGCTGCAAACTCTGTTTCAAGTCGGGAATCAACACAAGTTACTCTTGGTAAAATTGCTGATGAGTTAACTCAAGAACTTGAGCGGGAAGTTTTACTAGAACAAGTTCGTAATGGACTGTATGCTGATTTAAATGAGAATAAAATTTTGACGGCTTTTGATCCACCAACAGCGCCAGATTTGTTAAATCGATATAACTTATCTCAAGTGCAGGGTGTGTTTTATAAAGCTAGTCAACTGGTGTTGAATGCTCATCGCAATGTTCCGGGAGAATATAAGCTGTTATTTCGCTATTTGAAGTTGTTTCAATTGATGGCTTATATTGAGGGCGATGCTGACCACGGGTTTACAATTAGTATTGATGGGCCGACGAGTTTATTTAATCCTAGTACGCGATATGGTTTGGCGATCGCTAAACTTATTCCTGCTTTACTTCACGTTACTAAATGGAGTCTTTCCTCTATTCTCCAAACCCGCGACGCCTACACAAATGCTTGGAAAACTGGACGTTTCACCCTAAATTCTGAATGTGGTTTGGTTTCCCATTACCCACCAGGTAAGCCCTACGATAGTATGCTAGAAGCATCCTTTGCTGATAAGTGGGATGCGCTCAAAAGTGACTGGGTATTAGAGCGAGAAGTTGATTTAATTCCGATTCCCGGTAGCGTGATGATTCCCGATTTTCGCCTAGTGCATCGTGATGGTCGTACTTTCTTATTAGAAATTGTCGGTTATTGGCGACCAGAATATTTACAAAAGAAGTTTTCTCAGGTGCGGCGTGCTGGACGTGACGACTTAATTTTGGCAATTTCCGAGCGACTTAATTTAGAAAAGGCGGGAATAAAATTAAATGATGTCCCCGCGAAAATTGTTTGGTTTAAAGATAAGTTATTACCAAAAGCTGTTTTAGCTGTGATGGAGTGATGGAGTAATAATGGCGATCGCATTTTAATCTATGACTGGCCCTCTGGTGGACTTAATCTGCCCTCGTTTACTTTTACTGTCAAGACGTTTTTTTTGAGAGCTGCGAGTTGGTTTAGTCGATCTGCGTATTTGGGGTAGTATGACTGCGCTTAGTATGAGTTGTTTAAGTCTATCCATTGCCTCCTGTCGGTTTTTCTCCTGGCTGCGGTGTTCTTGGGCTTTGATGACAATGACCCCTTCTTGGGTAATGCGTCGGTCGTTTAGCTTTAAAAGCTGCTGTTTATAGAAAGTCGGTAATGATGAAGCCACAATATCAAAGCGTAAGTGGATGGCAGTTGAAACCTTGTTGACATTTTGACCACCTGCACCTTGAGAACGAATCGCGCTAATTTCAATTTCGCTATCGGGGATGATGATTTTGTGAGTAATTTGCAGCATAACTTATGTATAGCGTTATTAGTGCGATCGCATATTGGTCTTTAAGAGAATTTGCCATCAGATCTATTCTTTCTAACGGTACAAGACGAATAACTTAAAATGGTGCAAATTAAGAATAGTGCAAACATCGTAAATTATGAACGCTGCTAAACGCCTTGCTACTCTTAACCGCATCCGCAAACTCAGCCGCCTGATGGATACATCTATACGTATTCCGCTGACAGGTTTTCGCATTGGAATAGACCCAATTATCGGTTTAGTTCCAGGTGCTGGTGATTTAATCAGTACAGCGTTTTCAGCTTACATCATCTTTTTAGCTACCCGGTTTGGTATCCCACGCGAAGATTTAACCAAAATGATCTTTAATGTTGGTTTAGAAACAGTGGTGGGTACTGTGCCTTTTGTGGGTGATTTATTTGATGCTTTTTATAAGTCTAATATTCGCAATTTGGCAATTTTAGAACAACATCTAACAGTAGTTGAGCCAGAACTCGAAGAAGCATCTTTAGCTTACAGCAAGACACAGATTAAACATCCACCAATTAAAACTGTAATCAGTAATCAGAAATCGCTCAAATCAAATTTTTAAGTCACGCAGAGCTAAGCGAATTTGCTCCATACGCCTGCGATTGACACCGAGATCCGACTCTCCTATGCGAGATGCCGAGCGCAGATGAATTATTGGCTCATTGGGAGGGAAATAAAACTCTACGTCATCAATAAATTTGAAGATGCGGCTTTTAGAAAGAGCATGGATGTAATTATCTGTTTGTTCTATAACTTCTGTACGGGGAACAACGCTAAGAACTTTTAGTAAGGTTTCTCTAGCTGCATTGCGGTCTATATGATAGGCAATCGGGTCAATGGCATGTTTAGGGTCAGCATTTTGACTCATCACACAGTTGTTTGAAGCCGGACAAAAACTCAGATGACCATTATCAACTCCCAAAGTAGAAGAGGCAGCCCAAGTAGCTCCAGGAAGTATCATACTACTAATCAAAGTTAGGAGTATGGCAAAAGTGACACTCCACAAGAGTCGCTGTGCAAACGCTGTTAAGAGACGGGACATTATAAATTTACTCCTCAAGGGGTGAATAGAACTTCCTTTATTTTCGGTCATTTTGGGTGAGCGTTGCACTTTGTCAGTTCGCCCTAAAACCACATTCTGAATAATCGCAATGCACCTGCGCTGATCAGTTGCGGTAAAAGGCTGCGTCACACTTAGGGCATCTACCATTAAACATTTCGAGAGAATTTTACCTCAGTTTTCATACTTGCAAAAGACTAGGACTTACGCATTGACAAGAAATACCAAATATGGATAAAGCTGAAAAACCATATTTTTCGTAATCGTCTATTGACGATCGCAGGATAATTAAGAAAAGCCTCAAACAACCTATTTTAGTTAATTTACATCACGATGCATTTGTACAGTGCGTAAGTCCTAAATACTTTCGACTAATGACCAACGACGCATGACAGCCCTCATGAATGATTGTGCAATTTAAATGTGTTTTAGCTGATGATGCCAGTTGGCATAGCTTATAACTGGTAAATTTGCGTTGCTTTAAGCATGTGATAAGTAATGATCAATTGGGTAAGCGCCAGAGGGTAACTTTGGAGTGTCTCACCAGTTGTACCTGCAATTTTGCCTAGTTCTGGGTTGCTTTCGCGATCGCATATATTTCGTAAATGCGGCATATCGGAACATATAACATGCTCTAGTTTATTCACCTGTTCCAAGGTTGCATGACCGTCAACTTCTAAGACATCTACCGGCTTACTCATATCCCGATCTAGCCCCAGGCGGATCGCTGACAGGGAGTTAACATCGTAGGATTGGACAATCTGGGTAAAATCCGGGTGAGGAATTGTTGGACGCAATACCAGGCGGACATTTAGGTGTCCATTGGTTTCATCCTCTTCCTCTGTAGGCGGGTAGAAACTAATTACTATATCAGACCACTGTCGCTGCGGGCGGATAAATTGCTGTGAGTCGGGTTCGCGCTTTTCTAGTTCCGCCAGCACTTGTTCCGCAGTATAACCACGCTTTTGTGTATCCCGTTTGACCTTCCACTTGGCGCGTAGTTCTTCAGGAGGCGCAAGATAAACTTTAACATCATAAGCATCGCGGGCGGCACGGGTAGAATAACCGAGTAATCCCTCAATAATCACAAATTTATTGGGTTTGATGTACTGCGGCGGCTCAAAGGTTCCAGTTTTATGGCTGTAAACTGGCTTGAGGATCGCTTGTCCTGTGCGTAGCAGCGATAGATGCTGCTGCATAATATCTAGATGGTTGCAGTCGGGGTGAAGGGCTGTGATCCCAAGTTCTGCACGTTGATGGCGATCGTAACGGTGGTAATCATCTGTGCAGATGAGCGTGACATTTTCCGGGCCGAGTACCTGAGCGATCCCGCGAGTTAGTGTTGTTTTACCAGCGGCGCTATCACCGACAATGCCAAGAATTATTGGACGGCTCATTGATTCTCCCCCCCCTGATATGAGCAAGTTTAGTAATAAATTTGTCAGACAATATTTTTTAATATTAAAAGGGATTAGGCAAGTAACTCAAGCTAAGTGTTTGTCTGCAACATCTCTACACATAGAATATTTAAGCGATCGCCTGCTGTAAAACTACCTGTTTAGTTTAGTTATGACAACTCAAACACTAGGACTCGAACAAAACCTATATGACTATTTACTATCAGTGTCTCTGCGGGAACCGAAAATTTTGACCCAATTGAGACAAGAAACAAACCAGCATCCAATGGGGAGAATGCAGATTGCTCCCGAACAGGGGCAGTTTTTGGCGTTGTTGGTGCAGTTGCTAGGAGCTAAGAAAACTCTGGAATTGGGGGTATTCACAGGTTATAGTTCCTTAGTGGTGGCATTAGCGTTACCGCCAGAAGGAAAAGTTGTAGCCTGTGATGTGAGTGAGGAGTTTACTGCGATCGCCCGGCGTTATTGGCAGCAAGCAGGGGTAGCAGATAAAATTCATCTATGCATCGCTCCTGCAATGGAAACTTTAGATCAATTGCTACTAGCCAAACAAGCAGAAACTTTTGATTTCGCCTTCATCGATGCCGATAAGAGCAAGTATGATGACTATTATGAGCGATCGCTGCAACTTGTGCGTCCAGGTGGAGTGATTGCCATCGATAATGTTCTTTGGTCAGGAAGGGTTGCAGATCCTCAAGTGCAGGACAATCGAACCAAAAAGATTCGCGCTTTTAATCAGAAGCTGCATCAAGACACGCGAATTAGTCTCAGCTTGATACCTATTGCAGATGGTTTAACCCTAGCGCTAAAGAATTAAAAATTTAGGCATCCCCCATGCCCCATGCCCAATGCC
>NZ_JADEXR010000202.1 GCF_015206995.1 aff. Roholtiella sp. LEGE 12411
GGATTGGGGATTGGGAAGAAATTCTTTTATTTTCCCCCTCTGCCATTTTGCCGCCCTGCTCATCTGCTCCGCTTCCCGAAGAGTAGGCGTAACAACTCCAGTTGATGTAGGCACGAGCTAAATCCTGGTCATCTGTCCAGTTTTGCGATTCAATTAAACCTTGTAGTCCAGCACCGTAAGCACCTGGAGCAGATCCAAATATCCGATAGCGCGATCGCTCCAGTGCTGCTTCTAATGTTAAACCTTGTGTAGTCCACAACTCGGTTTCTTGGCGAACTGCAACTGCTAAAGGGTTTTGTTCTGGTGGTTCATCCAAATTTGCCACTGCTGCCACTGCTTGAGCGAATAAATCAATTAAATTGGGAAAAGCATCCCGGAAGAAGCCCGAAATTCGCAAGGTTACATCTACACGGGGACGTCCGACAATCGCAAGTGGCAAAATTTCAAAATCTACTACCCGCCGCCCTGCTCCATCCCAAACAGGTTGCACACCGAGTAAAGCCAAAGCTTCAGCAATGTCATCACCCCCAGTTCGCATGGTGGCAGTTCCCCACAATGATAATCCTAGCGTTTTCGGATATTCACCATGTTGTTGAGTGTAACATTCAATCAGGGTTTCAGCTGCTTTTCTACCTACATCCCAAGCAGTTTCTGTGGGAATGGCACGAATATCAACAGAATAAAAGTTTCTCCCAGTTGGCAGGACTTCTGGGCGTCCGCGCGTTGGTGCGCCAGATGGAGCGCTCTTGACATATCCACCATCGAGTCCGTGTAATAAGTTGGTAATTTCTTGGTGAGTTTGTTGGACAGCAGGGAGGAGGCGATCGCGTATCCAATCAAGAACAGTGCTGAGTTGTGTTAGCGTAGCGGGGCGTAGCCCGTGCTGAGTGATGAGTTGTTCTACTAACTCGGCTGCGTGTTCTTCTAGCACTTCAACGACATCGCCGATGGTGCGACAGTCTTTGCCATTCACTACTTTCCATGGATCACTAGACATTGACAAATCAGCTGTGAGAGGGTCGAAATCTAGACCCCAATCTTCAGCTATGGCGCGGGTTAGACCTGAAGAATAGCGATTAGGTGTGCGGGCGATCGCAACTATTAAATCACGCAGTTGCCGTCCTTGAGGACATTGCCCAAAAATATGTAAGCCATCACGGATTTGAGCTTCTTTCAATTCACAAAGGTAGCCATCAATGGAATTCAAAATTAAATATTCCAGATTTTGAATTTCGGTTTCATTTTGAATTCCCAAATCCCGGTAAAGATTTTCTGTGATTACCAGTTCGCGGATGCGATCGCGAATAGCTGGTAAACGCGAAGGATCTAAACTTTCAGCCTCGTAATACTCATCAATTAAATTTTCTAACTGTTGCAAAGAACCATAGAGTTCGGCACGAGTCATGGGTGGCGTCAAGTGATCTATAATCACTGCCTGAGCACGACGTTTTGCTTGTGAACCCTCACCAGGGTCATTCACAATAAACGGGTATAAGTGGGGAAGTGCTCCAAAAGCCACTTCTGGATAACAGTTACTAGATAAAGCTACACTTTTACCGGGCAGCCATTCTAGATTTCCATGTTTTCCCACATGAACCACAGCATCAGCCCCAAAACATTCCCTGACCCAATAATAAAAAGCTAAATAAGCATGAGTTGGTTGCAAATCCGGCGCATGATAATTCAAGCTGGGGTCAATATCATAGCCCCTTACTGGCTGAATTCCCACGAAAATGTTACCGAGTTGAATTCCGGGAACGGGAAAAGAGGGGGGAATGAACAAGTCCAAATTATTCCCACTCCCCCACTCCTTTACTCTCCCACTCTCACCCTCTTTTACCAGTCCCCAACGCTCACTAATACCCTGCTGCACTGCTGGCGGTAAAGAAGCAAAATACTCTTGATAATCTGTCAAAGAAACACTTTGCTGTACCGGACGCCATTCTCGACCTTCCGGATCATTTGTTACCCCATCTGTCAGACGTTGAATCAACTCATCTGGTTGAGTAGGTAGATTTTCTACCTGATATCCAGCCAAGTGCAAAGCCTGAAGAATTTCCACACAACTAGCTGGAGTGTCCAGACCAACACCATTAGCTAAACGTCCATTCCGGTTGGGGTAATTTGCCAAAATTAGGGCAATTCTGCGCTCTTGAGGTGGTTTGGAACGTAAGCGCGCCCAATTGGCTGCTAGATTAGCAACAAAATCGATGCGATCGCTCACCGGTTCATAAATTACCACATCTGTCTCTAGGTTGGGATTACGAGTATGCACAGCTTTAAAAGACACAGCACGGCTAATAATTCGTCCATCCACTTCTGGTAGCGCCACATTCATCGCTATATCGCGAGGAGACAGCCCTTGAAACTGCAACTCCCATTGCTCAATTGACCCACCGCTAAGGATAACCTGCAACACCGGCACATCTAATTTTTCCCACAGGTCGATTTGGGGTGTGTCTGTTTCCAATCGTGCTAGAGAAAAACTGGTGGTGTTTAGCAGTAATGAAATTTGCTCAGAATCTTTGGGCTGGAAAAATTCGGTCAACTCTGCTTGGACATCTGTGTCACGCAATGAAGAAACAAACACCGGCAATGGTTGTAAATTTCTCTCAGACAAGGCTGTACATAAAGCATCAATTACCTTAGTATTTCCCGCTAGATAATGGGCGCGGTAAAACAGGATGCCGACTTTAGAGGAGTGGGGGCTAGGGGCCCCCTCTGGGGGAGTGGAGGAGTGGAGGAGTAATGGTGAATTTTTCATCTTTTTCCCTCTACTTTTCTCCCCCTCCTCTTTCCCTGGCCATTCATACAATCCCACACGAGGAATCGGTTGAGGTGGTAGAGCATTGAATGACGTTACTAAGCAAGTATCGGCGATAAATTTGAGCGCGTTAACGAAATTTTCTATGCCACCTTCGCTAAAGTACTGCCATACCTGGTTAACAATATTTAAAGGCAGAGTCGATTGAGACATTAAGTCGAGATCAAGAGCGTCGTCCCCTGGCATTACAATGAGGGTTGTAGAATTACGTTGGACAATTTCCTGAACTACTTCTAAGCCATAAGCCCAGTAAGAACGTCCTCCTAAGAGGCGCAAAATAATTACTTGGGCAAGTTCCAAAACTTGCTCTCCATAAGCATCTATACTTATTTGTTGCTGTAATTGCAATAGGTTGGCAACTCTTAATGTCGGAAATGTTGCTGGTAATTTTGTCACCGCAGCCGCCAGAGTTTGAATATCGGTATCAGCAGCTGTAATCAACACGAAGTCCGCTGGAGTTTGTTCCAGAAAGATTAAACCTTCTGACTGATCCCATCCGCCCGATGTGGCACTTGTACGATGCATAATTCTGTATTACCGTCTTAAACTGTTGGTTAGTACATAATCAAAACAAACTTTCAACACAGCATCCAGCCCCCTCTAACCAGAAAATTGAAAATGCTTAGTTCTCCTGATTTGAGCTTTTCTCGAAACTTGCCTTTAGTTGTATTTAATCAGCTTGGGGAATTGTTCCAGCAGATGGCTCAAACAGTAGAAACTGAAGTTTTGATACTCACAGAAGCTTTGCTAGCGAGGATTCGTTTACCTGTAGAGTGGCATGGGCAAAAATTTACACTGGTTGTTTCTGAACGATTTAGTGCGCTCTTAATGGGAACGATAGAGCAGGGAGAGCAAGAAGTTCACTCAGATCTGAATGTTAGGTTGACATTTAATTCCGAGGCGATCGCCTCCTTTGTCTCGAAATGGAGAGACTTGTTTGAGCGTGATTCCTACACTCACCAAAATCTTGAACGCTATCGTCAAATTCTGGGTTTTAATGATGCCACACTCCAAAGTAAATTCACGCTGCTGTTATTAGAGTATCTCCTGCCACAGCCAAACGAGGAAGTGACAGAATCTCCAAGCGCAACTAAACCTGAAGTTTATGTCTGTCAGCCTGTGGAAGATGGCTTGAAAAAACAGATTTCCCAAGAGCGGTTGTTGAATCAGGTGACAACTCAAATCCGCAAAAGTCTGGATTTGTCGGTAATTATGGCAACGGCAATTGCACAGGTACGTGAGTTTTTGGAATTAGACAGATTAGTAATCTATAGATTTGAGGGTTCCAAAGTCAAGGCTCAACAATACCAGTCCCAGGTTACATCCCTCAATGGAAAAGTAGTTGCTACAACTAGACGCCATAATCTCAACACAAACCAGTTATCAGTTGAAAGTGCTGCTGACCCTTGTTCTGACTTCTCTACTCATGCGGCTAGCGCTTCAACTGTGTCAGTCAATCCTCAACCCTCACTTGAAGGCCACCAAGATTATGGAGGTTGTATTGTCTATGAAGTCCGTGCTAGAGATGCTATCCCCTCAGTGTTGAATTACAAAGAACAAAATTGCTTTATGCGAACCTCCCAATGTTGGGATAAGTATAACCAAGGCTTTACCTTAGCTGTGGATGATGTGGAAAAAACTTACGCTCTGGAGGAGTGTTTGTTAAATTTTTTAAGGGAAAGCCAAGTTCGGGCTAAGCTAGCAGCACCAATTATATTTGAAGAAAAACTGTGGGGGCTGCTGATTGCTCATCAGTGCAATAATCCACATCAGTGGACTGAGAGCGAAAAAAGCTTGCTGAGTTCGATCGCTGAACAATTAGCGATCGCAATTCATCAAGCTGAGTTAATGCGATCTCTCACCCAAGAAAAACAAAATCTCGAACAACGA
Organism: aff. Roholtiella sp. LEGE 12411; assembly: GCF_015206995.1. Taxonomy (GTDB): domain Bacteria; phylum Cyanobacteriota; class Cyanobacteriia; order Cyanobacteriales; family Nostocaceae; genus Komarekiella. Next base: position 4,715 of record NZ_JADEXR010000202.1, read on the forward strand.
GTGATTGAGCGCACAATGGCACTACGTGATGCTTTACTCGCCGCCGAAGCCGCTAGTCGCCTCAGAAGTGAATTTCTCGCCACCATCAGCCATGAATTGCTCACTCCTTTAACTTACGTCATTGGTATGTCTTCTACTTTGTTACGTTGGCCTTTGGGTGAGTTGAGTCAACGCCAAAGGGGTTATCTGCAAACAATCCACGACAGTGGCGAACATTTATTAGAAATGATTAATGACATCCTTGATTTATCGCAAATCGAGGCTGGTAAAGCAGTTTTAAATATTTCCGAATTTTCCTTGACAAAAATTGCCGAAAATACCGTGGAATCACTGCTAGAAAAAGCGACTAGCGAGCAAGTCAATCTTAAACTCGATTTGCAAATTGACCCACGGCGCGATCGCTTTACTGCCGATGCAGGGCGAGTAGAGCAAGTTCTCTGGAATCTATTAACCAACGCGATTAAGTTTACTCCCGAAGGTGGTAGCGTTACTCTACGCCTTTGGGTAGAAGACAACACCGCTATATTCCAAGTCGAAGACACCGGAATTGGCATTGCTGAAGAACAGCTACCACTAATGTTTGAAAAATTCCAGCAACTCGATACACCTTATCGCCGCCGCTACGAAGGAACTGGACTAGGTTTAGCTTTAACGAAACAACTCGTGGAACTCCATCGAGGTCGAATTGAAGTAGAATCCACTGTAGGTATTGGTTCAATTTTTACCATATCGATACCAACACATAAGAGTGCTGAGTGCTGAGTCAAGAGTAGACTTTCTGCAAGATGTCTAGTCAAGAGTCCAAAAGTTTTTGCCCTATCCCCCATCATTTACACATTTTATCTGCTCTTATTGAGTCAGATAGAGAGTAACTTTGTTACTAAGCATTTATTCTCACCTTTGTTTAGTTTTACTATGTAAATGGCATTTATATCAGTAGCCACATAGTAAATAGTACTTACGCAAAAATTGCTAAAAAGCCTAATTTATCGAACCGCCAAGACGCCAAGAGCGCCAATAATTCGTAGAGTGTGCGTAAGTCCTAGTAAAGTTTCGTCTTAGCTTTGACTACATTTCACAGAGGTAATTAAATGTGTTAAGTTTTACCTCTCAATAGTTCCATCAGCTTCGCCAAGAGACTGAAAAGTGTCATCCATTACAACGTGGTTCGAGGTTGAAAAATATTTGGAAGTTTGAAAACAACGCTGGCGATAAATTGGACGGTTCCGAGCAAGTTTTAAGGTATGCTGACAGCCCTGTAAGATCGCTCGAGTTTCTGCGGTAGTTAGTATGATCTCCATGAATTGTCCTCCGTGCATAGTAGGTTAAGATTATCACAATCTAGAAGTTAGATCAAAATTCCCAATTTCCGCTCTATGTCTAGGTTATGAGGATTTTTTATTCATTGTGCTGCTTATTTGCTGTGACAAATAAAGCAAGCACATAGCAAAGAACTGTCAAGAAAAGCAGACAAATTTACCAGCACTCCACATTACTTCTGTTGGAGCCAATTATGACTGTTGAGTATCGTCAAGCCGGAAAATCAGGACTTGATTAATCAGATAAACTTCTACTAAATTTATGGAGATTTTTTTAAAGTCAAATCATAGTTGCTAGCTCTAACGACTTTTATTACTCAGCAAATACTCGTTATTTGATTAGCACAACTACGTTATTACAAGAATTATTACAATCAGATAATACATTTTTAGATTAAATGTAATGTGTATATATCATCCTTTTCAAATACCGTATTTCTCCTGAATAAAAATCCTATCAACAATCAAATAACTGTATTGTTGACGATAGCTTTTATAAAAGCGTTAACAAAAACAGGAGTAACTTTATTACTTCGTTTTTTGGTCAAAAATAAAGCAAACAATTCTGGTCAAATATCCTAATAATTAATAATACTTTTGTTGGCTGGTTTTATAAAAATATTACTAGCCATAATTCAAAGAGATTATTTTTTCGTGAGTAGCTAGTATTATAAAATACTGAAAAAATATCAATTAAATAAAATGTTATAACCGAACTATTGGGTAATAGCTATTATGCTTATAGCTGACTAAACGCCGAAAATTAATGATGTAAAATATTAAGCGATCGCCTAAATCAAACAAGTTTTTGTCGCACTACTAATTGTGTTCATAAAAGCTGCATATAAAGCAAGTTAATTTATAGTTAATATCAAAGTGCGGAGATAATTAATGGTTGCAGAAATTCAACGTACAGTAGTCATTACAGGCGCATCAACAGGAATTGGTGAAGCGTGTGCTTTGCTTTTAGACCAGTTGGGATTCTCTGTCTTTGCTGGCGTGCGTAAAGATATCGATGCTCAAAAACTCAAACAGAAAGCATCACAAAAACTTATTCCTATTTTTTTAGATGTTACTGACGCTGAGTCGATTGCGTTTGCAGTTGAAACGTTAACAAATGCAGTTGGTAGTGATGGAATTGCAGGTTTAGTAAATAACGCTGGAATTGCCGTTCCAGGCCCCTTAGAATTAGTACCTATTGCCGAATTTCAACAGCAGATGGAAGTTAATGTCACCGGACAGCTAGCAGTAACACAAGCCTTTCTTGGACTATTACGCCAGGGTCATGGTCGAATTGTCAATATGGGTTCGATTAGTGGTAGAAGTGCCGCCCCATTGCTTGGAGCTTACAATGCTTCAAAATTTGCACTGGAAGCACTTACCGATGTGTTGCGTATGGAGTTACGACCTTGGGGAATCTCGGTTTCAATTATTGAACCAGGTGCGATCGCTACTCCAATTTGGGACAAATCCTTAACTCAAGCTGACATAGCACAGCAGAATTTACCCGATTCGGCAAACTATCTCTACGGTCATACCATGAATGCTGTACGTAAGAGAGTGGGGATCATCGCATCTAAAGGAATTTCTGCGGATATTGTCGCTCAAACTGTTGTCCATGCACTCACTGCAAAGCAGCCAAAGACCCGCTACCTCGTTGGACAAGATGCCAAAATTGCAGCAGTCCTTAAGCGTTTTTTACCCGACAAAGTTTATGACCGTTTAATGTTATATTCAATGGGTTTATAGATTCTGCTAAGTTTTTGCAAAACAAGAACCCCGACTTCTTTAAAAAGTCGGGGATATGTGCATTTCAAAAATCACCATAAAAAACTACTAATTTTAATTTTCTAAATACCAACTATGCAGCGCCAATCGCTGAATTTCTCGCCAGGGAATATTATATTTTAGTGCTAATTCTGCACAATCTTCATATTCTGGCTGCACGTTAGTAATCTGTTTTTCTTGTAATTTTCCTCTCCACGCTACCTTAACGCGCACTTGGCCATATTTAGTTTCTACTTGTTGAATTTCTCGTTGCAAGATGGCACGTTGCCCAGTTGTGCGCCGAATACCTAAAGTAGTGGTTTCACCGAATAAAACTGCTTCACAGCTTAGTAGATTTTCTGGATGACATATTACAGTTAGCAAAATCCCCGGACGGGATTTTTTCATCCCTATGGGCTGGGTAAAAACATCCACCGCACCAGCGGTAAACAAGGCTTCAAACACATAGCCGATCGCCTGGGGATTTAAGTCATCAATTTGGGTTTCTAGAACCGATATGGTTTCTAAAGTAGGGCTAGTAGCTTCCGAATCGGTAACATTGGACTTTAGACTAGTGCTTTCACCCAACCAGAAGCGTAGTATATTCGGGATGGGTAAATTTATAGAACCTGCTCCCAGTCCTACTTGCTTGATGGCGATCGCGGGTGGCGCACCAAAGTCTCTTACCAAAGTAGTGGCGATCGCAGCTCCTGTCGGTGTCACCAATTCTCTTTCAATACCGTTGCTATAAACCGGACAACCGCGCATTTCCCACAACTTCAACACCGCTGGTACTGGTACCGCCATCTGACCATGTGCTGCCCTAACAGTTCCACCACCCGTCGGGAACGCCGAGCAGTATAGTAAGGGCAATCCTTCGTTATTACTTTCAATACCCAACCAATCCAACCCCAGGCAAGTACCAACGATATCCACGATCGCATCTACTGCACCCACCTCATGAAAATGAACTTTTTCTGGAGTAATGCCATGCACTGCCCCTTCTGCTACTGCTAGCTGTCGGAATACTGCCAAACTCCAAGCTTCTGCCCGTGATGGCAACCCTGCTTGGAGAATCATTCGCTCTATTTCTGGCAAGTGGCGTCCATGATGGTGACTATGTTCATGGTCGTGGTGATGACCCTGTATTAAATCTACATGGACTTTAGTTGCTTGCTGACCATTACGTTGGACGAGTTCTGCTCTTAATCGGTACTCCTGCTCAATTCCCAACCCATTGAGTTTTTCAACTAAATACTCTACGGGAACCCCCAGACTTACCAAGGCTCCCAGACACATATCACCAGAAATTCCTGTCGGACATTGAAGATAAGCTATTTTATTCATAGTCATTAGTCAATGGTCATTAGTCATTAATTATTCCCCCCACTCCCCCAC
>NZ_JADEXR010000029.1 GCF_015206995.1 aff. Roholtiella sp. LEGE 12411
GCCCCATGCCCCATGCCCCATGCCCCATAACTAATTTATCAATCTTTAGGAGGAAATATAATTTTCTGATTACCTTCACTAGTTTTAATTACCTTTCCTCCTAACACCTCGATTTCTCTAATTGCTCGTTTCCGTGTTTTCTCATCAACTGGATTATTAAAAACCATTGCCCAGGTAGAAATTTGAGCGTATTTACTGTTAGGATTTCGCTTCAAGAATTCAGCAGTTCTTTGGGAATTAGTAGCTATTAATTGACTCTCTGTATCAGAGAATTTACTAGCCCAGTTTGCCGCTGTTGCAAACGATTGCTGAGCCGCTTGAGCATTTCCTAAAAACAATAATTCATCAATTCCTTTATAACGCCACACATAATAAGACCTTTGGGGAACCCAAGGAGATAGTGATTTTAAACCTTTCTCCGTTAATGCGATCGCTCTTTCTGGCATACCAGCATACATTGAAGTACTCATCGAAAGACTTAGATAAGATTTTAAAAATCGTGGATCTCGCTTTAAAATTACTTCAAAATATTCTGGACTAAGACTGTAACCAGTTTGAGCACGAACCTCATCATCACCGAAATATTGTAAAAAATTAAGATATACCCAATCTGCGATTAAATTATCATAACCAAAACTGGGCATTTTATTGAGTAATTTTAGCCGCAGAGCTTCTGATTTAATATCTTTTTCTAGAGTTTCTAAAGAGACGTTTTGTTGGTTAGTTAGCAATTTTTGTAGTCGGGAGAATTGAATCAAACCGACTCCTATGAAACACAAACAGATTACAAAAGGTGTGGTAATAGCTTTACTAAATAACAACATGTTTTTTACCTTTATCCGTATAATCAAACTATTGTATACAATATTACTTTCAATAGCTTTGTCGGGAATCTATTAAGACAAGTGCTTTTTAAGTACATACTGTAAACTTTTGTAAAAAGCTTGTAACGTTTGATCTATGTTGCTGTGACGGAAATTCACCAGCTTGACTTCAATACCTATTGCTTCCCTGATTGGAGTAGAAAATAGTAAACGAGCAACTTGAGTAAGTATACAAAAATTTAGGCTAGCTTTATTTTCTCTTGTCTGCATCAGCTCTTATAGAGCCTAATTGCACTGAGTTTTAAAAATACTTCTTAATCATTAAGTTGTTTAAACTTTACTTACTTTTATCAAGTAAAGTCAGTATAACTTTCAACATCATCTAAAATAATATTTTGTTCTTAATTCAAACCTATCACCTTTAAAATCTCATGGTAAATACTGTTAGGGAAAACACGGAAAGCAATGGTCAAGGTAGCGAAAGCAAGGAATATAATGGCCAAGTTAGCAAGGCAAGCCTTAAATTTAAAGAGAAACTCAACGATAAAAAAGGATTTAATCTTGAAGACGTTATTGACGCTATCAAGATAGCCATAGTTGATGTTATTGAATTAGACATTACTACTTGGGTTCCAGAATCATCTAATCAGTTAGACCACGAACCACAAAATGAGCCAGAAATAGCCAAGCCAGGTAATCGTATGTATACGGTTATTAACCTAATTGATGGCACTATAACAAATGAAGTTGGTAGTCAATTTATTGGTACTGGCCCCTACACAGAACTTCGTGAATTTCATTTAAGTCAAGTGAAAGAAAGCCGGGATATCATTCAGAAAAATATAGAAAGTGTACGGAAGTTGTACGAAATTCTTACAGAAGTTCTTAAATCTCGTAAAAGTTCACAACAACCTACACTTAATAAATCTTAAGTCCTTTTTAGTTAATTAAATTTCAATTAAACTACCTACAGCAACAGCAATTTAGCTATAGGTTAGTTTGTTTGGGTATCCAACATCAAATGCAACGCTACAGCCAGATTAGTTTAAAAATTAAAAGCGTATCACTATGGTTGATAAAGTTAATAAAACTCAAGCTCAAGCTCAAGAATTATTAGACAATTTAGTGAAGTCTGTACGGACACTACTCGATGACATCACAGCCTTAGAAGTGAATACAATGGTTGTAGATCAGATTACTGGCGCCAAGTTTAATGCTTGGAAGACATATCAAGAAATTTACTCCATAAATGACAAAGACTATTTTGATATAAAAAACATTCCAGAAGAAGGTTCTCAAGGTCAAGACTTACGTAAGCGTTATAAAAGTCTCTTTGAACAACTTGAAAGAGAATATTTTTACATTCTCATCGATAACTATCTTAACAAGGATTCAAAGTTTTATAATCCGCAGGATGACAGAGTAAGAAGATATCAGGAACGCCTGGAATATTTGAAGACGACTAAAGGGAAGATGGTTGAAAGTGATGAGAAATATATACAGTTAGCTGAGCCGATACTTCCGGCTCCGTCTCCTGTTGTGGATAAAAAAGATAAGAATAATAAATCTTCAGATGAAACAGAGAAAATTAATCAAGAAAATTGGATAAAAAATTGTACAGAAATTCGTAAACTCTTTAGTCATGATGAATTTCTCCGCAGCCTTCGGAAAATTTCTGAACTTAAAGCTGCACTTGATAGTGGTGATGTTACAAGCACCAACATCGATCTTATTTATGCCCAAACAGTCATGCAGTTAGACGGAGATATTATCAGCCGTTATCATAAACAACTCTTTGAGGAAGACGAAGAAACAAAAGATTTAATCATTCAAATACATAAAGAAGGAGTAGTTGCTGGAGAGAAACAGTGGCGTGGAACATTAGATTTTCTAATTAATTTGATAAAGGGTATCGCCAATATAGCTCGATAATGAACGTCAATAGCACACATCTAGATAATCAAGTTAATGTTATACTTTCTTCTTTTTTACAAATTGCTCAAGGTACTTCTTTTGAGCTAAAAATTGAACAAGCACAATATAGTTTTTACTTAAATGAGACAGTTGTAGAACAGATTCAGCTAGCACAAAAAATGGGTTCTTCTTTGTATGTTCCGCCAAGTTTGCTAGTTCCTCTTTGGTACTGTGCTATCTTCAGCAACCATGCTGTTGATGTGCGTGGGAGGGAACCCGAAATTGTCAGAAAACACGTTAGAACTTTTGATGTTATTTTTATACTCAATCTTCTAAAATTATTTTTGAGTAAATCTCTACAAGATAAAACAACCCTACAGTGTGGACTCACGTTTAATTCTTACTACAAAACAGCTACATCACCTTTAATCGATTATAAAGACCAAGATATTGTTTTGCAAAGCACCATTATTCTTAATGGTGATATATTGCATAAAATTCGGCGAGATTTTCTCCAAAATTCTAACTGCTCGGTAATTATCTCTGCTCATTATTGGCTCACTGAACAATTACTAAATTACTTTCGCAATAACTTAAGTTTACTAACTTGGGAGCTAGCTTCGCTCTTTCCAGCGGGTTTTTTAGCCTGGAAATTACATTTAGTAAAACAAGTTGGAGTTTCGTTATCAATATTTGCCTGGTTAGGAATATTTATAGTATTTGTTATTATCCGCTACTTGCTTGTTAATCAACTTCAAAAATGGACTTCCATTAACTCTAAATATCTAAATTGGCTGGTATGGGGAATCACTTGTCTCACGCCTAGTATTTTTCTGAATTATACTGATTTATTATTGTTGCTTTTTTTGTTACTTCTGGGGCCTTTATTGGAACGTATTTTTAGCTTTATCCTGTCGCAAGTTGGTAAACGTATTATACGTTGGCTACTGTATTCATAAGTATTTTTAACAGGTTGCGGCGTTCCTCTCCCTGGGTACTGAGGATTGGGAAAACATTCCCAAATATGTTTGGGATTAAAGCCTCTTCCATAATTTTTCATTTGAATACCACTACCCTAATCCCCAGTTTCTTTTACACAATTTTTTTGAATGACAATACCCTTATAGGACTTACCCTTTCAAGGTGATTCGTAAAATAAGATTGTTTTTTCTCAGCGTTCTGTGTCTTGAAAAGTTCAGAGCGCTGGTTTCCGGCGCTCCGACTTTTCGCTGTGCCTGTGCGGTTAAAAGTAATTTATCTAACCCCAGAGGCGCAGAGAACACAGAGGTAAGAAATAAAAAGGGGATTTTTGGAGCCATATTTTTACCCACCTTGAAAGGGCTTGTCCTACCTTAGTATTGTTAGGCTTTTTATTTTTTTAAAAGTTGCCAGCATTGCTGAGCGATCGCCCAATCTTCTTGAGTATGAATTACTAATACTCGTACCGCTGAGTCAGAGGTAGCAATATCCTCATCAACAGGCTGCTGCTGATTTTTCTCAGGATCTAGTTTCAGTCCCAAAAATCCAAAGGCTTCACAGGCGGCTTGGCGAATTCCCGCAGAGTGTTCACCTACACCAGCAGTGAATACCAAAGCATCTAATCCCCCAAGACTGGCGAGCATTGCACCGATACCAGCCCGCAAGCGATGTACGTAGATATCCCAGGCCAATTGAGCGCGGTAGTTACCTTGAGCGATCGCCTCAATTACTTGGGGCAAATCACTAGATACCCCCGAAATTCCTCGTAGACCAGAAGCTTTATTTAGAACATAATCTAGTCTTTCGGCTGAGTAATTAGATTGCCGTAATAGGTGAATTAAAATCCCCGGATCAAGAGAACCAGAACGACTACCCATCATCAATCCATCCAAGGGCGTAAAGCCCATAGTAGTATCAATACTGCGACCGTTTTTAATCGCTGCCAAAGAGCAGCCGTTGCCTAGATGACAGGTAATGATCCGCAGAGATGCTAAATCTCGACCGAGTATATGGGCAGCACGTTGAGAACAGTATTGGTGACTAATGCCATGAAACCCGTAGCGACGGATACCTTGCTCTATCCACTCATAAGGGCCGGGATAGATTGCTGCTGCCTCCGGTAAAGTAGCATGAAATCCGGTATCAAATACTGCTATTTGGGTTACATTTTCCAAGCTTTTCTCAATGGCTTCTATGCCTTCTAAAGCGGCTGGATTATGTGCTGGAGCTAGATTAGAAAGACGAGCGATCGCCTTTTTGACATCCTCCGTAATTACCACACTATGTCGGTAATCTTGTCCGCCATGCACCACGCGATGCCCTACTACATCGATTTCTGACAACTGACCGATCACTTTGGTAGCACCGCGACTGAGAGTATAGAGCATATAGGCAACATGTGCCTGTCGAGAATCGCCATAAATTGATTCTTGCAGCGTTTCACCCGTCGCCGTCTTCACCTCAATTTCTGCCACACCCCGATCTTGAGTCCAGTTGACTTTTCCTTGCCAAAGAGGCTGGAGTGCTTGGTTAGGGAGAGCTTCATCTGTAATTTCATACAGACAGCTTTTTTGACTGCTTGATCCGGCATTCAATATGAGTACTTTCATACTTTTGCATCACTTACGTTTGTGAACTCTGAACTACATAATCGCTAATTTCAAGTAATTAATAAATTTATTACCAATAGTCTAGGAAAAGCAAAAACGTGAAAGGTTTCAAGAAGCTATCCTCAATCGTATTGCTACTATTAGCCTTTACCTATCCGCCTACTTTGGCTCAAGCCAAGGATAGTAGTCTGAATAATGTTCATAGTGAGCATCATGAGTCAGAAACAAATTTAGTTGAGGGTACAACTGGCGAGCTTTTACTAACTCAACGACGGACTAGACGACATTACTATAGACAGCGGAATCGACAACATTACTATGGAAGGCGGCGGAATCGACGACATTCTTATCGAAGAAGTCATCGTTCTGGACAATACTATCGTCATGGACAATGGGAACTTATGCGCGATCGTCATGGAAGATTAATGTATGAGTGGCAGCGATTTTAATGATTGATGCTTAACTCAATCTCATTTCTCCGTGTCCTGTGTCTTGGAAAGTGACGCTCCTGCTGCGCTAACTGATGCCTACGGCGGTACTCCTTTTATACGGGATGCTCCGCAAACGGAGAACCCGCAGTGTAGCCGCCGCACCTTGCGGGATCTTGCTACAGAGTTTTGTGCGTGTCCTCTGTGGCAAGCTCCGTGAACGCGTCTACGTTCTTCGGTTCTTGTGCGTAAGTCCTGAGCGATTTCTAAAGTTAGTATCACTGTGCATTAAAAATATGCTTTATGGCAGTTGTCAATTGTCTGTAATATACCTTAGCTAGTTTGCTCATCATTTACCTTCTATAGGATTCCTATTTGATTTTTGAAAGAACTGCGTACACCTCTAACTCCCTTTTTTCCCATTTCCCATTCCCTATCCCCTATCCCCCATTCCCTGTCTCTACAAGTCAGTTCACGAATCAAATCGGATTACTATATGTGTTAATTGATATAAGAATTTTTAATTGTTTTGCTGATAAAACTGCTGTGCTATTGATCAAAAAATACAAGCTGTAATATCGAGGCTAACCCTGTATTCATAGACTATGTTATCAAAATTATTTGTTTTAAAGATGCTCAAAAAATGCAGGTTTTTATACAAAGATATTGGACTATCAACTGATAATTACACAGAGGTTTTTATGATCCATAACACCTCAATTAATGTAAAAAAAAAGTGTCTGATCTGTAATTCTTTGATTTAAAGGTATTTAATGAACTTATTACTTAAGTTTGAGTAGAAGCAAAAACATGAAAGGTTTCAGGAAGCTGTCTTCAATCGTGATCTTGCTATTTGCCTTCGCGTATCCGCCTTCATTAGCTGAAGCAAAAGATACTTCTGTGAGCAATGATCTCAATGAACAGAGTAATGTGGCAGAAACTAACTTAGTTGGAGGTAACACTGAAGAAGTTTTAATTACTCAAAGGCGTAATGGACGACGAGTTTATAGAGGCTCACGATATAGACGACGAGTTTATAGACGTTCCCGGTACAGGCGATCGCAGTATAGACGACCAGTTTATAGGCGCTCGCAGTATAAACGCTCGCAGTACAGGCGATCGCAGTATAGACGACCAGTTTATATAAGACTAAATTGATGACATTTGAGGCAAGCACAAATAGCTAGTAGTTAGTGGTTGTTCCACTAACCACCAACTAATGATGAGCGTCATCTAGCCCTAATGGCTTACTACTACCTCTCCTTCAAGGCGAGCCAGTCTTTCTGCAAGAAGTTTTTCTAGATCTTCCAGCGCCTTGGTAAACCCTTTAATACCCTCTGCTAGTTTGTCAGATGCCATGCGATCAGTAGTGTGCATCTTGTCAAAAGTAGCCTTGTCGATGGATATTTTTTGAATTTGCAAGTTTGTTACCTTGGCGGGGTCGAGTTTGCGTGGTAGTTCGCCAATGGTTGCTTGTAATTCAGCCAACAGCGATGGAGAAATGGTTAGCAAGTCACAACCTGCGAGTTCGGTAATTTCGCCAATGTTGCGGAAGCTAGCTCCCATAACTTCGGTTTGATAACCGAATTTCTTGTAATAGTTGTAGATTGTGGTGACAGACAATACCCCTGGATCTTCGGCTGCTGGGTAACTATCGCGTCCGGTATCTTTCTTGTACCAGTCGAGAATCCGCCCAACGAAGGGAGAAATCAGAGTAATGCCAGCTTCTGCACAGGCGATCGCTTGGTGGAGGCCAAACAATAAGGTAAGGTTGCAGTGAATACCTTCTTTTTCGAGAACTTCCGCAGCGCGAATGCCTTCCCAGGTGGAGGCAATTTTAATGAGTACGCGATCGCGGGAAACTCCAGCTGCTTTATATTGAGCAATTAACTCCCTTGCCTTGGTAAGGGTAGCTTCTGTATCGTAGGACAAGCGAGCATCTACTTCTGTAGACACCCTACCGGGGATAATTTGCAAAATCTTCAGTCCAAAGGCAACAGCCAAACGGTCAAAAGCTAGAGAAACCACCTGTGCTTGGGTGGCTCCAGTTCCAGCATCTTTCTTTGCCTGGAGTAAAGTTTGATCGACAATTTCCTGATATTCTGGCATCTGTGCCGCAGCAGTAATCAGAGAAGGATTGGTAGTAGCATCTTGGGGTTTGAACTTTTCAATCGCTTGGATATCCCCCGTATCTGCGACCACAACAGTCATTTTCCGCAATTGTTCTAGTAAACTCTTAGGCATAAATACTCCTTGATTTTGATTTGTTTAGGACTTACTAATTTCCCTCTTGTTCACACTTTTTGCTGTTCCTTCAATTCTGATTCTGGCAATTTTTCTTAAACATTGCCCAAGTTGGCTTGCTATCTTAAGCCTCGGTCTTATTCTAGGTGCGTTATGCCGAAATTGGCTGTCCAATGGAATGCACTTTGATTAAGCTAGTTGTTCCTGCTTTACCAATTGGGACACCAGAAGTAATCACTACCTTATCACCCTTGTTCGCTAAACCCATGTCTACAACGGTGTTCACCACATTCGTAAACATCTCTTCTGCATTGTGGACTGGTGGGATCAGCAAAGGTTCTACACCCCAGGAAAGCGCTAGTTGGCGGTAAGCAGTAACGTCAGGAGTTAGGGCAATGATAGGCGTACTCGGACGATATTTAGAAACCAGTCTCGCTGTACTTCCTGATGAAGTGTTACAAAGAATTGCTCGTGAGCCTGTTTCGTAGGCGATGCGACATACTGCTTCTGCCACAGATTCGGTAACGCTGAGACTACCTGCTTCATGACACCAGGAATGTTTACCACCTTCATCTAAGGCCTGTTCTGTCCGCACAGCGATATTATGCATTGTCTGGACGGCAGCGATGGGATATTGTCCCACAGCAGTCTCACCAGAGAGCATTACCGCATCTGTACCATCCAAAATGGAGTTGGCAACATCTGTTGCTTCGGCGCGGGTAGGGTCTGGGGCGCTAATCATCGACTCCAGCATTTGCGTGGCTGTAATCACCGGTTTGCCAGCACGATTGCAACGACGAATTATGTCTTTTTGAATCAGGGGTACTTCGTGAATTGGCATTTCTACCCCTAAATCGCCACGGGCAATCATAATGCCGTCGGCAACTTCTATGATCGCATCTAGCTGTTCTACCGCTTCTGCTCTTTCGATTTTGGCGATGACGCGAATGTTAGCACCCGCTGCTTCAATCATCCGCTGGGCAGGTTCTAAGTCTTGGGGCGATCGCACAAAGGATACTGCCACCCAGTCTACGCCCAACTGAATCCCAAAACGCAAATCTAGTAAGTCTTTTTCGGTGATCGAACTGACGGGTAAACGAGTTTCTGGCAGGTTTACCCCTTTACGGGTGGAAATTAACCCACCAATTTTCACCTGTGCCCGAATTCTATCAGCATCGCGATCGGTAACAATCAACTTGACACGACCATCATTAATCAAAATTTGTTCCCCCGGTCGCACCATTGCAAACAAAGTTGGCAACGGTAACGGTAGCTCATCAATACTCTCGCCTTTCTCTTGCAAAACAAAGGTAACTTCACTATCAGCTTCCACAGTTAGCCCATCAGGTGGCAAGGTTCCCAAGCGAATTTTGGGGCCACACAAGTCTTGCATGATGGCGATCGGTTTTTGTTGCTCTTTGCTAATCTGTCTGAGGTGCTGAGCAGTTTGGGCGTGGAATTCATAAGCTCCGTGAGAAAAGTTCAGCCGTGCCATATTCATGCCAGCTTTTACTAATGCTTGTAGCTGCTCTGGTGCAGATGTAGCCGGCCCGACAGTACAAATAATTTTGGTTCGACGCATAGGGATTTAGGGATTTTAGGAATAACTTACGATGTGGATATCTCAAGCGATCGCCTAGGGCGCTTAGTTAATATGTGTTTCATATCACTGGTTTTCTAGGCGATATTGCGTATTTTTAATCCTGTTTGCAGGGTGTGTACCATTTAACCCAAATCCCAAAAGTCTCTGGTCAGTCGTTAGTTCTGAGTATTTATCTTTTTGCTTCTAAACGCCAGTTAGTTGCCTCAAGTCGGACGCCCACGGCACTGCCTCCTTTAAGCCGGGGAACCCACTCAGGCAACTGGCTTTTGTAGAGACGCGTAGACGCTCAAAGAGCATCTGCTCGTAAGAGTACGCGTCCCTACTGCTGACTAATCAAACCACAGCAACTGCATCAACGAGTCGTTCTTTTTGTGACATCGACAACATCAGATCAATCACGCGATTCGAGTAGCCCCATTCGTTGTCATACCAAGCAACCACCTTGAAGAAGTTGGAATTAAGTTCAATACCAGCGCCTGCATCGAAGATACTAGAATGGGTATCACCTTGAAAATCTGTGGATACTACCTCTTCATCAGTGTATCCCAGGATACCTGCCAACGAACCTGCGGCAGCTTCTTTCATCGCCGCGCAGATTTCCTGATAACTAGTGGCTTTGGCAGTTTTGAAAGTTAAATCAACTACAGAAACATCAGGAGTCGGAACTCGGAATGCCATACCTGTCAACTTACCCTTCAATTCTGGTAAAACCAGTGCTACGGCTTTAGCTGCGCCTGTGGAGGAGGGAATAATATTCTGGGCTGCACCTCGACCGCCCCGCCAGTCCTTTTTGCTAGGGCCATCAACGGTTGGCTGAGTAGCAGTCATAGCGTGGACTGTAGTCATTAACCCTTCAGTCAACCCAAAGTTATCATTGATGACCTTGGCTATGGGAGCCAAGCAATTTGTAGTACAGCTAGCATTGGAGACAATGATATCCTTGCTAGGGTCAAATAGGTGATGATTGACACCCATCAATAAAGTAGGAACCTTATCGGGATCTTTGGTAGGAGCAGAAATTACTACTCGTTTTGCACCAGCTTTGAGGTGATTTGTTGCCCCTTCTTGACCAGTGAATAGTCCCGTAGATTCCACAACATAATCTACACCCAATTGTCCCCAAGGCAACTCTGCTGGATTCCTTACCGATACGCAAGGGATAAAATGCCCATCAATAACGATACCGTCTTCTCTGGCTTCAACCTTGCTTTTCAACTTACCGTGGGTTGAATCGTATTTAAATAAATAAGCAAGGTTATCTGGTGGTACTAGGTCATTAATCCCCACAAACTCAATGTTAGGGTTGTCGATACCAGCACGAAGCACAAGTCGTCCAATACGACCAAATCCATTGATACCAACTTTCAATTTAGTCAAGATTAAACCTCCTATTGTGGGAAGTTGAACAAAAGGAGAAAGTCACAATAAATTGCCTTTTACTCTTTCCTTTATGATCCTGACAGTTTCAGCCAGCTAAGGCATATTTAATTGGCATCTTTTAAGGTTTGAGTCATAACTTAAAGAGGCTTTCGATTGAATAGACCACAAGCATAACGGCACAATATATTGTGCCCCTACTTTGTATCTAAAGGTGTCTCGTACTTGACTAACTGTAATTACTCAGACTGCGGCTACTACTTAATAGGTTAGTGGCTTTGAACTTTCAGGGTAATCGCAACTACTAGTAGTTTTAATATAGAAGTTTTACCTGTTGAGACTTTAAGTTATAGATTAGCAACAGATGTATCACTCAATCTGTAACAAAGCTATCAATTAGGAATTGCGTTAATTATGACTGCACTTTTCCTATCAACTATAATTGATACTTTTATATACACTCACTATGGCGATCGCCAGTCAACCCCAACTAACTTTAGACGACTTTCTCAAACTGCCGGAAACTGAGTCAGCATCAGAATTTATTAACGGAAAAAGCATTCAAAAACCAATGCCTCAAGGTGAACATGGTCTGATCCAGACAGTTCTATCTGAAGTGATTAACGGCGTAGCCAGAAATCAAAAAATTGCTATAGCTATCACAGAATTACGTTGCACCTTCGGCGGTGCTTCTATTGTCCCTGATATAGCTGTGTTTCGCTGGGATAGAATTCCTAAAACTTCATCTGGCAGAATTGCTAATCGCTTTGAGATTCATCCCGACTGGGCAATTGAGATTCTTTCTTCAGACCAAAAGTTAAAAAAAATGTTAAGTAAATTATTTCATTGTTCGCGCAATGGAACCGAACTAGGCTGGTTAATCAACCCAGAAGATGAAAGTGTACTGGGGGTGTTTCCTGGACAGCGAGTGGAATTATACGAAGGTGCTGATAAATTACCCTTACTTGAGGATATCGAGTTGGAACTGAAGGTTGAACAGGTTTTTGGCTGGCTGAGTTTGTCATAAACAGGACTTACGCAAGTGTCACAAAAATCTCAATTTTTTGTTTGTAGTGAGGACTTTAGTCCTCAAAATAAGGACTAAAGTCCTTACTACGAACTTAAAATAATATGCCAGTTGCGTAAGTCCTGATAAAAAAGCGATCGCTTTTTCTATTTGAAATCATCCTTTTTTATTAGTCTTTTGTTCTTATAAATGACCAAATACCCACCCAAATACATTTATAAATATTACGCCCGTTTTTGTGAGAAACTATCAGAAACTAGAGAATGTAATATTTATAATTTTACGCATTGTAAAGCAGCAAATCTTATAAATGCTTAAATAGTAATTATGGCAGTTGTGTGGTGAAAAAGTTTGGATTTATTAAGTCTATTGTAGAAACTAGATAGTGCAGCCCAAATTGGTGTATTGGCTCCGACAAAAAAATGTGTATGCCGTACTTTTATGGAAAATCAAATGAGTTTTATTGTCAAACTGCTTCTACTCTCAGCTTTGCTATCACTATTAATTAAGTATGCAACTCCAAGTTTAGTAATTCCGGCTACAGCAATCAACGCGCTAATTATAGTTTTATTGCCGCCAGTGATTATGGCGATCGCTTTATTATGGCGATTCCAAGCACACAAACAAAATTAACT
The DNA here is from genome assembly GCF_015206995.1 of aff. Roholtiella sp. LEGE 12411. GTDB lineage: Bacteria > Cyanobacteriota > Cyanobacteriia > Cyanobacteriales > Nostocaceae > Komarekiella. The sequence goes on from NZ_JADEXR010000029.1 coordinate 12,641, forward strand.
CAAATCATCTAGACTGAAGTTGCTAAAATCAGCTAACCTAGCTGAATTGTCTGGAAATTGCATCTCGCCAATTATTGGGAGTCAGTCTTGTGAACCTTGGTCAATGGATCGGTTTAATCGCCATAGTTCTGTCTTTATACATCTTGTGGCAAATTCGGGAAGTGCTTTTGCTGATGTTTGCCGCAGTTGTATTAGCCACAACCTTAAATCGTCTAGCAAAACGGTTTCAACGCTCAGGGATGACGCGTGGATTCGCTGTACTCCTATCAGTGGCTATCTTTTTTGCTGGCGTCGTGGGTTTTTTCTGGCTGATTGTGCCACCTTTTGCACAGCAGTTCCAAGAACTAACGTATCGAGTCCCACAGGGGTTTGAGCGCTTTAATAATTGGCTGGACGCACTCAGAACTCGTATTCCTAATCAGTTGGTTCCCTATATCCCAGATATTAACAGCCTCATTCAACAAGCACAGCCCATTATCAATCGGGCGCTGGGAAACTCTTTCGCCTTTGTCTCTGGTTCATTAGAAGTCCTGCTCAAAGTTTTGCTAGTGCTGGTTTTAACCGGAATGATTTTAGCTGATCCTATAGCTTACCGGAAAGTATTTATACGTCTGTTTCCTTCGTTTTATCGTCGGCGGGTAGAAGGGATTTTAGATAAATGCGAAGTCTCTTTGGAGGGATGGATAACAGGCGCTTTTATTGCCATGAGTGTAGTGGCATTGATGAGCGTGGTTGGCTTATCAGTTTTGGGTGTAAAGGCAGCATTGGCTTTAGGAATTTTAGCAGGATTTTTGAACTTAATTCCTAACTTGGGGCCGACTTTAAGCGTAGTACCAGCAATGGCGATCGCATTGTTAGATAGTCCCTGGAAAGTCGTTGCTGTCTTGATTCTCTACTTGATTATTCAACAGGTTGAGAGCAATTTCATCACGCCCATCGTTATGGCGCATCAAGTTTCATTGCTACCAGCTGTGACTTTAATTGCCCAGCTATTTTTTGTTACTTTCTTTGGCTTTTTAGGATTATTTCTAGCGTTACCACTGACTGTTGTTGCCAAAATTTGGATGCAAGAAGTTTTAATTAAAGATGTTTTAGATGAATGGGGAAATAATCATCGAAAAGATACTGAGTTGGTGATCGTTTCTGAATCTCCCACATCTGATAAATTTACCAAAGTCAATGACCCTTGGGAGGCAGAAAGTTCCGTTAGTGATGATGAGTAGCAGATGGATGATATTCTTACCAGTCTGCGGTTCGTTAAAAAAATAACTTAAGAGTCCTAACCTTAGAGGTTGTTTGAAAATTCCTCGGCAAATAGAATTTGCTACTACACAACCAAAGTCCACCTCCGTATTTTCATAAAACTTTATTTATCGTCATCATTACCACACCATGTCATGACGCGTCGCCACACAATCCTAGGTCTTAGCGCTGTTGCACTGTCCTTAATACTCAAACGTTTATACAATCATGAAACTGAAGAAAAGCAAGCAGTAGAACCTGTAAAGCAACCTGAACAATCTCTGTCTACAAATGAACAGAGTTTAGCTTCAATCGATGCAACTGATATTCCTGCTACTAAAGCAGCGATTTGGTCTATTCTTCAGCAGGGAAAAGGCTACGTGGTGCTCATGCGTCATGCTTTAGCACCAGGAATTGGCGATCCACCTGATTTTCGACTAAATGATTGCTCTACACAAAGAAATCTATCGGATGAAGGTAAAAAACAGGCAATACGAACTGGAAAAGCATTTAAAAGTCGGAATATTCAAGTTTCTAGAGTTTTATCAAGCCAGTGGTGTCGCTGCTTAGAAACGGCAAAGCTAATGAATTTGGGTGCAGTTGAGCCTTTTTCAGCGCTGAATTCTTTTTTCCTCAATCACGCAACAGAATTTAAGCAAACTGCACAAGTGCGTCAATTTATTTTGAATAACCGTAACACTCCGGGTGTAATTGTGATGATCACCCACGAGGTTAATATTAGAGCGATCGCCAGTGATATTTACCCCGAATCTGGAGAATCAGTAGTGTTACGAGCTAATCAAAAAAACAAAATAGAGGTGGTTGGACAAATTAAAGCTATTTGACACTCCAGGAAATTGAGGGGATGCGGGGAAAATATTTCTCAAAATCTCCCTGCATCTCCCTGTGTCAGTTTCTTCTTCAGTAGGGCCACTTCCAGTTACGAACTTCTGGCATATCCTCCCCGTACTTCTCAATGTAGTGCTTATGTTCGATTAGCTTATCTTGCAACTGCTGCTTGATATAAGCTGCCCTATACCCTAATTTTGGTACGCGATCAATTACATCCATCACCAAGTGGAAGCGATCAAGATCGTTAAGAACAACCATATCAAAGGGGGTAGTGGTGGTTCCCTCCTCCTTATAGCCACGCACATGCAAGTTCTTGTGATTGGTGTGGCGATAGGTTAAGCGATGAATCAGCCAGGGATAACCATGAAAGGCGAAAATTATGGGTTTGTCGGTGGTAAAAATTGTGTCGAAATCTTTGGCGCTCAAACCGTGTGGATGCTCACTTTTCGGCTGTAGTGTCATCAAATCGACTACGTTCACTACCCGCACCTTTAAGTCAAGAAAGTGCTGACGCAGGATATCTACAGCAGCCAAGGTTTCTAAAGTAGGAGTATCGCCAGCACAAGCCAGCACCACATCTGGTTCACTGCCTTGGTCATTGCTTGCCCATTCCCAGATCCCAATACCTTTGGTACAGTGTTTAATGGCAGCGTCCATGTTGAGGTATTGCAATGCTGGTTGCTTTCCAGCAACGATGACGTTGATATAGTTGCGACTTCTTAAGCAGTGGTTAGTTACCGATAGCAGAGTGTTGGCATCGGGGGGAAGATATACACGAACGATCTCTGCTTTTTTATTGACCACATGATCGATAAATCCAGGGTCTTGGTGAGAAAAACCATTGTGGTCTTGTCGCCAAACGTGGGAGGTGAGCAGGTAGTTGAGGGACGCAATTGGTCTGCGCCAGGGAATATCAAGGGTAGTCTTCAGCCACTTAGCATGTTGGTTAAACATGGAGTCAATAATGTGGATGAACGCTTCATAGCAAGAGAAAAACCCGTGGCGTCCTGTGAGGAGATAGCCCTCTAACCAACCTTGACAGCTAGTTTCGCTGAGGATTTCCATCACCCGACCATTGGGAGATAGGTGTTCGTCTTCCGGGAGAATCTTGCTAACCCAAGTCCGTTCTGTGACTTCAAACACAGCATCTAAGCGATTTGATTGGGTTTCATCGGGGCCGAAGATCCGGAAATTGCGGCTTTCCTGGTTAAGTCGCATGACATCCCGCAATAATTTTGCTGTCACCTTGGTAGCTTCAGCTTCAATTTTGCCTGGTTGGGGAACATCTACGGCATAGTCTTGAAAGTTGGGCATCTTCAGGTCGCGTAGTAAGATACCACCATTAGCATGGGGATTGTCACCCATACGTCGATGTCCTTGGGGAACTAGTTCTGCTAATTCGGGAATCAATTTGCCATTCTTATCGAAGAGTTCTTCTGGTTTGTAACTCTTCATCCACTCTTCTAGGAGTTTTAGATGTTCTGGCTTTTTGGCTATTTCACCAAAGGGAACTTGGTGCGATCGCCAATAATCTTCGGTTTTTTTCCCATCAACTTCCTTGGGCCCTGTCCAACCTTTAGGGGTTCTCAGAACAATCATCGGCCACTGAGGACGTTCGGTGAAACCATGTACACGCGCTTCCCTCTGAATGCTTTGAATTTGAGCGATCGCTGTGTCTAAAGTCGCCGCCATCTGTTGATGCACATCTGTGGGATCGGAGCCTTCCACAAAGTACGGTTTGTAACCATAGCCGATAAATAGACTCTCTAATTCCTCATGACTTACCCGTGCTAATACCGTTGGGTTGGCAATTTTATAACCATTCAGGTGCAGAATGGGCAGTACAGCACCATCACCCACAGGATTGAGAAACTTGTTGGAATGCCAGCTAGTGGCTAAAGCGCCTGTTTCTGCTTCACCGTCACCAACAACAGCAGCAACAATCAAGTCCGGGTTATCGAAAGCAGCACCGTAGGCGTGGACGAGTGCGTAACCTAATTCACCGCCTTCGTGGATGGAACCGGGAGTTTCTGGTGCAGCGTGGCTAGGAATACCACCCGGAAAAGAAAATTGTTTGAAGAGTTTCTTGATTCCCTCAGCATCCTGGGAAATATTCGGGTAGTACTCGCTGTAGGTTCCCTCTAAGTAGGTGTTGGCTACCAATCCAGGGCCTCCATGACCTGGCCCAGCAATGTAGATCGTGTTCAGGTCATATTTTTTGATTACCCGATTCAGGTGAACATAAATGAAGTTCAGCCCTGGTGTTGTTCCCCAGTGACCCAGGAGTCTGGGTTTGACGTGTTCTAACTTTAGCGGTTCTAAGAGTAGTGGATTGTCAAGTAGATATATTTGACCAACTGAAAGATAGTTTGCAGCACGCCAGTAGGCGTTTATCTTACGCAATTCCTCATCTGTTAAAAGCTTTGTTTGTGGAGTCGTTGCTAATGTCATTTCGGCACTCCATTACAAAAAGGATTTTGACTAGTTCATCAGTAAGCAATTATACTTTTTTTCTAGATTATGGACATCTAACCAATGATGAATTTTCCAGCCTTTGTGACTAAATTCTTTCGAGCTTGGTTGTAATTTTTGTAGGTTGGGCAATGTTTAGAGGTATTTTCTTTAGTTTCATTTATTTATTGATAAATCAAGTTACTTTGTCGTGAAATTATGAATTATGAATTATGTAAATTGATAGTTGAAAACCTTTCAATTTCGCTGATGATTTCAAAATAACGATTTTGTAAAAGCTTAGAAAGTTTTATAGGAAAATGTGATTTTTTGATTCGCATCAAACGTGAATTATTTATTAATAATTAATTGGACAGTATTTGTTTAAGTTGAAATATTACCCGCTTGAAAAATCTGTTGAGCAGTTAGATTTAACTCTGGAAATGTTGGGGACTGGATATGGTCTTTATCCCGAAACTTACTAACTTGATACTCACCTTCATCCAAAGAACAAACTAAGATCGTAGGCTGTTTTGGTTTGCCAATAAACTCCCTACCGCCCAAAGCACTATAATCAATAATCCAATATTCAGGAATTCCTATTTCCTCATAATCTGCGTATTTTTTGAGATAATCATCACGCCAATTTGTACTAACAACTTCAACAATTATAGGAATTGATGCAGGTTGAATAACAGTAGATTCTTTTTTCCACAGAGGTTCATTTATCAAATTAGGGCGATTCAACAACAGTACATCTGGCGAGTAACCTGATTCATTTGCAGGTGGTTTGACTAATGCTGTCTTGGGTATGAAGTATGGGAGATTTAAACGGATACATTCTCTAGTCAGTTCAAAAGCTAAAAATCCTGTTAACTCTTCATGATCTCCTACAGGTTGAGGCATTTTAACAATTGTTCCATTGTGCAATTCATAGCGTTCGTTCTCTGGCTTCCAGTTGATAAATTCTTCAAAAGTTACGATTTTTGGTAAAGCTTGAGTCATTTTCCAGTCTCCAAAATTTTGGTTAACGATTTCAGTTCAAATGTGTTTGTTACTAGCTAGACGCAGATCAATTATAATGACCTAACTGTTAATTTCCAATAATCCCGGCGGTGGTGTAATTTCAATGCGACCAGCTGGCAAATCTACCACAGGTGCGATCGCTTTCACAAACGGAATCAAAACAGTCTTTTGTTTTTGATCATTTGTCATTTGTCCTTTGTCATGAGCAAATGATGGGTGCAATTCCACTTCTAATAAATCATTCCCGGCGGCGATGATATCTACTACTTTGCCCACGAGTTCGCCGGATGTTTGCATGAAAACTTCCAAGCCCATCAAATCGAGGACATGATATTCGTCTTCACCTAATTGCGGGCGATCGCTGGCTGATACCATTAACTTACAACCGCGTAATGCCTCTGCCTGGTCGCAATTTTCTACACCAGCTAACTTGAGAACATACAAGTTTTTACCATTGATGTAACGTCCTGCTAATAATTCGATAGATTGCGGTTTAGTCTCACCAGGGCGTAATAACCAACGTTTCCCTGGGACTTCAAACCGTTCAGGAAAATCGGACTCAGGATAAACCCGCACCTCCCCAGACAATCCTTGAGGTGCAACAATCTTCCCAATTTCTAACCATTCATCAGATTTGTCATTTGTCATTTGTCATTTGTCAAGGGTCAAGGGTCAAGGGTCAAGGGTCAAGAGTTAGGAAGCACAGAGAGCGGCAGATCTAAAAAACTTACTGCAACTCCCCCACTCTCCCAAATCAAGCACTCACAGCCGCACGCTGATACGTTTCCTCTGCTACTTTTGCCAAGCGCTGCATACCAGTGACAATCTCCTCATCGCTGCCGGTGAGACTGATGCGGAAGCATTGGTGCTTGTGCTGCCACTCTTCTTCTAAACCGGGGAAGAAAGAACTACCAGGTACAATAATTACACCCACCTTTTTTAGTCGCTGGTAAAATTCCCAGTCAGTGATAGGTAGATCCTCTAACCATAACCAAGCAAAAATTGCCCCTTCTCCGCGATGGAGAAACCAAGGTAAATTTTTGGGCATTGCTTGTTCTAAACTAGTTTCTAAAACAGTAAATTTATTTTGGTAAAAGGGACGAATGACTGTTTGAGAAATTTCTACTAAAGCACCAGAATTGATTGCCAGAGCAGTGATTGCTTGTCCATAACGTGAAGAATGCAAACTCGCATTTGATTGGAAACACTCCAGCGGCTCAATCCACTTTTCATCACCGATGGCAATCCCAATTCTTTCTCCTGGTAATCCTGCTTTGGATAAACTCATGCAGTGCAGGATGTTATCACCAAACACTGGTGTCATTTCGGTAAAATTCAATGCTGGAAAGGGAGGCGCGTAAGCCGAGTCAATCAACACTGGTAGGTTGTATGGCGAAGCTAGGGCAGCAATCTTTTTCACTTCATCAGCGGTGAGGACGTTACCAGTGGGATTACAGGGACGAGAGAAGAGGACGCAACCAGTGTTTTCTGTAATCGAAAGTTGGCTGAAATCGGGACGATATTTAAATCGGTGAGCAGCTGTATCAATATCTAGGGTTGGTTTGTAGGCGATTAAAGCTTCTGGAACTAAGCAAATACCGCCATAACCTGTGTAGTCAGGACTCAGGGGCAAAACGATTTTTTTTAACTCGCCGCTGCTGGTGTAGCCACCAAATACATTGACAGCGTAGAAGTAGAGAGTTTGACTACCGGGGGTAATCAGGATATTGCGATCGCTTAAATTTAACCCATATCGTTTGTTAAAATCGTTAGCGATCGCCTCAATTAAAGGTGCATAGCCTTGACTTGAACCGTAGCGACAAACGACCTCACCATATTCGGGGCTAGCCAGAAGTTGTGCAGTACAATCTCGCCATAACTGCTCTACCTCTGGCAAAATCAATGGATTGCCAGCACTCAAATTAATAAACTGCTGCCCCGTACCAGATCGTAAGATTTCGATAATGTCCTTCATAATTGCTCTTACGCCAGTTAGATTGGACATTTGAGCGCCAATTTGAGTTAGGGCAGGGTTCATAAGCTGTAACAATAATGTATTAATCGAGAGGTGGACAAACTATCTGGAGGTTGCTGCTGACACAGTGTCTACGTCGTTGCCAAAACAGCTATTACCGCCTTTAATTAATCTAACTAGAGAATGTCATTTTAACAAAGCAAGACTATCGTTGTAGCGGTTATTGTGCAGACTAAATACCATTAAATGTTGCAAAAGTCTATCATACACCTAATATCTATAGTAATCCGGTTTGATTGCTGAATCACTCGTAAAGACCGGGAATGGGGAATAGGGAATGGGGAATGGGGAATAGGGAAGAAGTAATAAAGGTGTACTGAATTTTTTTCAAAAATCAAATAGGAATCTTATATCAGGGCATTAATATAAAGAGCAGAGTTGATAGAGATTGAAATACAAAAGATTTCTTCAACTACTCCTCGACGAAAACTCACATCAGCTCATTGACGAAACTTCTAAAATAGGAGGGCTAAAGTTGGAAGTTAAAGCAGCAGTAGCTTACGGTGCGGGTAAGCCGTTAACTATTGAAACCGTTCAACTATCACAACCACAAGCTGGGGAAGTGTTGGTTGAAATTAAAGCTACCGGGATTTGCCATACTGACGCTTATACCCTTTCTGGTAAAGATCCCGAAGGTTTGTTTCCGGCAATTTTAGGACACGAAGGTGCTGGGGTAGTAGTAGAGGTAGGTGCTGGTGTCACCAGTGTAAAACCAGGAGATCATGTTATTCCCTTATACACCCCAGAATGCCGCCAGTGTGAATATTGTCTAAGTTTTAAAACTAATCTCTGCCAAGCTATTCGCCAAACTCAAGGACGCGGTGTTATGCCCGATGGAACGAGTCGCTTTAGTATCGATGGGGAGATGATTCATCACTACATGGGCACATCTACTTTTGCCAACTATACAGTGCTGCCAGAAATCGCTGTGGCCAAAATTCGCCAAGACGCCCCGTTTGATAAAGTTTGTTACATTGGCTGCGGCGTAACCACGGGTGTTGGTGCAGTGATCAATACAGCCAAAGTGGAACCGGGAGCAAATGTAGTAGTTTTCGGCTTGGGCGGTATTGGTTTAAATGTCATCCAGGCAGCGCGGATGGTGGGAGCCAATATGATTGTAGGGGTGGATATTAATGCCAACAAACGCGTTTTGGCAGAAAAGTTTGGGATGACGCACTTTGTTAATCCCCAGGAAGTAGAGAGCGATTTAGTTGCTTATCTCGTGGAGTTAACTAAGGGCGGTGCTGATTACAGCTTTGAATGTATTGGCAATGTTCAAGTCATGCGTCAAGCATTAGAATGCTGCCATAAAGGTTGGGGTATGAGTGTAATTATTGGTGTGGCTGCGGCTGGACAAGAAATCAGCACTCGTCCATTTCAACTAGTAACTGGGCGTGTTTGGAAAGGTTCAGCATTTGGTGGTGCTAGAGGGCGTACAGATGTACCTAAAATTGTTGATTGGTATATGGAAGGTAAGATCAATATTGATGATTTGATTACCCATGTAATGCCGCTAGAGCAAATTAATGATGCTTTTGATTTGATGCACAAAGGTGAATCAATTCGTAGTGTAGTAACGTTTTAGTTGTTAGATTTTGAGTAGGGTGTTTATCTTTGGAGTAGCCATGACGTAGTAGATTTTCTTCTGAATCCCTTTGATTGTCATGGTTTACACTAAAGCTTGTGGTGTCTGTACGTACTATTATTGTCGGTAATTCGTAGGCTCTAACAAATAGTTTGCGATCGCTCACTTCTGCCAAGATCAACTTTGAATCACTCCATTTTAAGCTTTCCCTCATCTGTTAATGGCTATCTAACAAGTTAATAACTGTTTAATAGCTGTCCATGCAAAAGGTTGTTTGAAAAGTATGATTGCGAACACCATCTTAAGCAATTGCAAGCAAATATGAATATCTGAATATCAAAGCGTAGTAATTTACAGCAAAATACTTATATTTCATTTTGTTTCCTTTACAGATACTTTATAAAATCAAGGATAATTTAAAACAATGAGTAAAGATACTACCTTGGTGTAGCAGTAATTTTTAGTAGGTGTTATAAATTAATCTAAGCATAAACAAAAGTGCATAGAAAATTTACTGAAGATGCCTGTAAATATATCGACCGATTATTCCAGGATAGTAGCAGCTAAGGATCAAATTTTCTCTGAACTACAAGGAGAAGCAGTTATTCTAGATATAAAATCCGGGGTTTACTACGGTTTAAATCAAGTAGGAGCCAGCATTTGGAATGTGATTCAAGCTCCAAAAACTGTAAATGAAATTCGGGATGCCTTGTTGGCAGAATATGAAGTTGATTCCCAAGCATGTGAAACTGACATTTTAATATTGCTTGAAGACTTAGCAAAAAATGGGCTGATCGAGATAACAAATGAAGCAGCTGCTTAAATTGCTCCGCTTGACAAGCAAAGATGGCAACCTTTTGATAAATACCTTTATTTTGTTGGGATTAGTCAAACTAGGATTGTGGTTGCTGCCATTTCAGACCTTACGGCGAATCCTGCGTAACATTAGTCAGCCAAACCCAAAACTAAACCAAACCTCCCTTAGCAGAATTATTTGGGCTGTTAATGTAAGTACTCGTTATATGCCCAGTGGCGCTAAGTGTCTTGCCCGTGCTTTGACTTGCCAGATACTGATGACTCAACGAGGTTACTCACCAGAACTCCGCATAGGAGTTGCCAAAAGTGAGGAAGGGAAATTAGAAGCCCATGCGTGGGTTGAAAGTCAAGGAAAAGTTGTAATTGGCTATCTTACAGATCTTCCACGCTTTACCCAACTGCCCTCTTTGCCAGGAAACAGACTATGAGTGGTATCATCGGCATCTACAACCTAGATGGGAAGTTTGTTAACCATCAGCATCTCAATGATATGGTCAATATTCTCGCCCATAGAGGGCCAGATGGGTCAGATGCATGGTGCGCTGGGTCTGTTGGCTTGGGCCACAGAATGTTATGGACTACTGCTGAATCTCTGTTAGATAAGTTACCTTTGGTTAATCAGACTGAGGATTTAGTTATTACAGCAGATCTTCGTATAGATAACCGGGATCAACTTATCTATGCGTTAAATTTTAATAATTATCCATCTGAAAAAATAACTGATAGCCAGCTAGTATTGGCTGCTTATGAAAAATGGGGTGAGCAATGCCCAGAAAATTTACTAGGTGATTTTGCCTTTGCTATTTGGGATAGGCGAAAGCAAATAATATTTGGTGCCAGAGATCATTTTGGTATTAAACCTTTCTACTACTACTCATCTGAAAAAACCTTTATTTTTGCCAGCGAAATCAAAGCTATTTTTTGTGTTCCAGATGTTCCTCGTCAGATCAATAAAGTGAGGATAGGTGACTATCTGGCATCAATGTTTCACGAGGCTGATATCACTTCTTACAAGAACATCTTCCGATTACCTCCTGCTCACAGGATGACAATCAGTCCTGAAGGAATAAAACTACAATCATACTGGTCTATTGATCCTAATCGTGAATTGCGTTTAGGTTCGGATGAAGAGTACGCAGAAGCATTTCGCGAAATTTTTAGCAAAGCAGTGCAGTGCCGCTTGCGTAGTGCCTTTCCTATTGGATCTCATTTGAGTGGTGGACTGGATTCCTCCTCCATTACCTGTATGGCACGGAAACTGCTTGCTGAAAATGGAGGGCCGCGTCTGCATACCTTTTCGGCAGTCTTTGATGAATTGACCGAATGTGATGAACGCTCCTACATCAACGCAGTGATTGCACAGGGAGGGCTTGAGCCGCATTACGTCAAGGCAGATAAAACCAGTCCGTTGAAGAATATAGACCAAATGTTTTGGCATCAAGACGAAGCTTTTTACGCACCTAATTGGTCTATGAGTTGGGCGTTGTATGAAGCAATTAAAGAGCAAGGTGTTCGTGTAGTATTCGATGGTTTTGATGGCGATAACGTCGTATCGGATGGTTATGGTTACTTAAGTGAATTAGCACGAGCCGGTCGCTGGCTAGCTTTGACTGGGGAAATTAGAGAGCTAACTAAAACTTTCGATGCGAATTTTGGGAAATGGTTATGGAGTTATGTGAAACAATATGGAATTAAGCCGATATTTTCCAAATTCCCACTCTTGAGCCTACTCCGTCGGAGCTGGCGATTAGTCACTCAGTCCGCCACTCGCCAAGCTACCCAACCTCCTTGGAGTGCCATCATGAATGCTGAGTTTATACAACACATCGATCTTCAAAAGCGCTATGAGGCTTGGCAAAAAGTCCAAAGTAATTTTGGTCAAGACGAAAGAGAACGGCACTACCGCAATATAACTCAGGGTTTAGTGTCATTTGCTGCTGAGATGCAAGACAAGACTTGTGCTGCCTTTTCTATTGAGCAACGCTACCCTTTTTGGGACAAGCGCTTAGTAGAATTCTGTCTCTCCTTACCTGCTGAACAAAAGCTGCACATGGGCTGGAATCGGGTTGTGATGCGCCGTGCAATGGCAAATATCTTGCCAGTGGAAGTGCAATGGCGTCGAGGCAAAACAAATTTTTCTCCAAATCTTGTCCATGGTTTATTGTCTTTTGAGCGAGAGCGTTTGGACAAGTTAATTCTCCATGATTTAGGAGTCGTTGCAGAATATGCAGATGTTACTGAACTCAAGCAGATATATCAAAGATTTGTCTCTTTACAGTCTCCAACAACAGCAAAGGATGTCCATACAATTTGGATAGCTATTTCTTTAGCTCTATGGTTGCAGTACGCTGCACAGGACAGACCTGATGAGCTTGCCAGAAAAGGAGTTTAAGTCGATGTTTTTATTTCCTAGAAAACTTTCCATAATGTGTCAGTTCATTGTCCTGTTGGCTGTTGCTTATAAGTAACACCCAACAGCACAGTGAGTTTGATTTTCACCCAACTGAATGGGGTGATTTCACACTTAGCTGCTCTTGGTTCTGAATAGAGCCAACATTGAAAGTAAACAAAACATCAATGAGCAATGAAGGAGAAAATTATGACTGCTAACAAAAAGCCTTATACTCAGCCCAAACTGACTGTTTATGGTGAAGTTGAAGTCTTGACACAAGGTCTAGGTTTGGGCTTGTTTACAGATAAGGAATTTCCCATATCAACTCCCAAAGACGATGTGACTTTCTCTTAATGGGAGTTTTAAATGACAAATAGGTAGATTAGGATACCCAAGTTTTTAAAGCCTATATATTCCTAATTCTCTACCAATAAATCTGATACATAGGCTTCACAAGCTCAGATAGTCTAGATTATTCATTTACCTCTGTTTAGGTTACAACTAAGCAGAGGTATTTACTCGAATCTAAATAAAGAATTAGTCTGTGTGGGCAAGTAACTTAAATAGCTGCTGATATGGAGTTTATGAGATGTATAGTTACACTGCTTACAATTTAGGCATTTGCTCTGCTTTGCCTTTACCGGAGTTACAAGAAAGTTCTATACAGATAGAAGCAGATGTAGTTATCCGTTTTGGAGAAGTAGATTGGTCTTTACCCACGCCACTCCCATCATGGAGTTACTTTCAAATTGATGGTGAATATACTTATTTATACTGGAAAGTGGTAGGTAAATTCCTAATACATTCTGGAAAGGAAATTATTATCGATCCGCTCCCAAATGTAGAAGAGAGCATTATTCGCCTGCCTTTGTTAGGAGCAGTTTTAGGAATGCTGCTTCACCAACGGCAGTTTTTAGTGCTACATGGTAGCGCTGTTGCCGTTGATGGTAATGCTGCCGTCTTTTTAGGGCGATCTGGGCAAGGGAAGTCTACTATGGCAGCAACCCTCTATGGACGGGGGCATAAACTGATGGCAGATGATGTAGCTGCTGTAAATGTTGACAATGCGATCGCTCCCTTATTAGTTCCAGGGTTTCCACGAATCAAGCTTTGGCCGGACGCAGCCACAGCTGCACTGGGAGATGATCCAGAAACCTTGAGGAAGATTCACCCTGAAGTTGAAAAACGCGATCGCCCCACTGTCGATAACTTTTTACGAACACCCTTAATCCTTAAGCGGATTTATGTACTTTCTGTAGGTTCAACTCTTCAGATTAGACTTCTCAAACCCACAGAAGCCGTAACCCAAATAATAGCCAATTCTTATATTCCCATGTTAATTGGCAAAAAATTTATCCAAAGTTCTAAAGCATCTGTACACTTACATCAATGTACCAGTTTAGTTAACAATCTACCTATCTATAGTCTGGAACGACCCCGTTCTCTAGAATTGTTAGCTGATGTAGCAGGTTTGGTAGAAGAAGATTTAGCAGGTGAGAGCCACCCAGCCAGGGTATAGATTATTTAAGCTTAATCTAAATTTAAGATTTTATTAGAGTAATCCAAGGAAAAAATGATCCAAAACTTGGATTACTCTAACGAAAAAATTGAGGTAATTCTAGATAAATCCAAAATTATTTGTTGCCGTTGCCGTTGCCATTACCGTTATTGTTATTTTTAAGGACACGTTCGGCCAGTTTTTCCGGTACTTCCTGGAGATGAGCGTATTCCCAATGGAAAGAACCAACACCAAGAGTAAGCGATCGCAATTCTACAATAAAGTTTTGCATCTCTGCTTGCGGCAAATATGCAGATACATTATCCCAGCCTTGCCAATCGTTTTTGCCCTCATAACCCAAAATTTGCCCGCGTCTACCACTCAGCAGTTGCAACACCTTGGAGGTAAATTCGCTAGGTGTTGTCACCTGCACCCGTAGAATCGGTTCTAGAAGGGTGGGTTGGGCTTGGGGCATCCCCGTTTGCATAGCCAGGCGGGCGGCTTGCTTAAAAGCTTGTTCGGAACTATCGACGCTGTGGTAGGAACCATTGGTCAGAGTTACCGCTACATCTACTATTGGGAAACCCAAGGGCCCGTGTGCCAGAAACTCCCGCACGCCCATTTCTACCCCAGGAATATACTGTCTAGGAACCACACCGCCAACGATGGTTTCATTGAAGTTAAAACCTGTACCACGAGGTAAGGGCTTAATGTCGAGAAAAACATCACCAAACTGTCCATGACCACCGCTTTGGTGCTTGTAGCGCCCATGAACTGAAGCCACAGTTTTGCGGATGGTTTCTTTGTAAGGCACTTGCGGCAAGTGGGTTGTCATCGGTAAGTTATATTTGCGGCGCAGTCTATCTAGGGCGACTTGTAAATGAATTTCGCCTTGTCCCCAAAGGATTACTTCGTGGGTATCGCCATGTTGCTCCCAAGCTAGTGAGCAGTCTTCTTCCAAGAGCTTGGTGATGGCACTGCTCAGTTTAACTTCATTGTTGCGCTTTTCCGGTGTAATGGCGAGTGCATACACTGGTTCCAATTTTTCAGCTTTGGGTAATTCTATAGTCAACGGCTGATCTGTAGAGATTGTATCCCCCGTCTTGATTCCCTCTAAACGACTCAATGCGACAATTTCACCAGCACTAACTTCATTAACTGACTGCTGTTGTTGTCCCATGAGGCGATAAATTCCACCAGTACGAATACCGTTAAGGACGATACCATCAGTTAATTTACCTTGCCAAACACGCACTAGGGATAGTTTGCCACCTTGGGGAGTATAGTAAGTTTTTAGTACCTGGGCTAAAGGAGAAGTTGTTTTGTTTTTGAAGTTTTTTAAGCGACGTTCTGCTGTAGTTTCTGGTTCGGGAGCTTCTCTTAACAAAGCTTCTATTAAAGGTCTAACACCATAGTCTTGTTCTGCTACACCAAAGAAAACGGGCACTACCAAATCGGCCCCTAATTCTAGTTTCAAGTCTTGGAGAATTTCTTCTTGGGGTGGCTCAATGTCTTCTAAAAGTTCTTCCAATAAGTGATCATCAAAATTTGCCAGGGCCTCAAGCATTTCTGCCCGTGCTATATGTTCCTCTTCTTTTAAACTTTCGGGAAAGGGGATAGGATCAGCAGGTGCGCCTGGATGATATTTGTATGCCTGTTCGCTCACCATATCAATAAAGCCGATGAGCTGCTCCTCCCCATTCATAATGGGATATTGGTGCGCTACTAAAGGACGGCTGGATACTGCTTTGAGGGCGTGCAATGTTTCCAATACGTGAATATTTGCCCGATCCATTTTATTAACAAAGACGATGTGGGGAATTTCCCAATCGTCTAAGAATTTAAATAAAGGGGCTAAGGTAAGGACTCGTTGGCGTATGGGTTCACAAACTACAATGGCTGCATCGACTCCCATTAAAGCATTGGATGTTTCTTGGGCAAACTCCACGCTTCCCGGACAGTCAATAAAGGTGAAGTGAATGCCGTTATACTCGGTGCTAGCAGCACTTACTTCTACACTCATCTGGCGATCGCGTGACTCAGCGGCACTGTCTCCTACTGTGTTACCATCCTTAACATTGCCTTTGCGCGAAATTGCCCCTGTAACAAATAACAAGCTTTCTAGTAAAGTGGTTTTTCCACTTAAATAAGGCCCAACAATTGCAACGTTCCGCGAACCCGATTTTACTTTTTCATTCATAAAACCTCCCTTGCAGTAAGTCACCCTAACTGCATGATTCTGTTGATTTCAGGGATAAAAAATGTTTCTCTGGAGTCCAAATTACCCCTTCTTTAATTTGTTATTATCCTCCTTTTAATCAAAAGCTAAAAAAATTGTAGCCTGTTGTAAGGTTTAGCTTAATAAAAGTTAACAATTACCACCTTTAATACCGAATCCAGAAGTTTTGTAAAGGGCTTCAGTTGTAACAAGACTTTATGTGAAGTAAAACTAACTGAAAGTGTTCCAAGTCAGAAAATCAATGGGATTATCATTCTCTAAATATCGCATAGCAACAGTGGCGAGTTTGATTTTGCTAGGTGCAAGCATCCTCTCTCCCTCCCCTTCTCTTCCACTTTCTCCTTCTCCCTCGATGCTGGCACAAAATAGTGGTCAAACGGCCACAGACAGGTTAAACCAAGGCTTACAGGCAATTCAGACGGGAAGAGTACAAGATGCGATCGCTGCTTTTAAACAAGCAACCCAATTAGATCCAAACTTGGCAGCAGCCCACTATAATTTAGGGCTAGCATTACGACAAGTAGGACAATTACAACCCTCTGCTGATGCATTTTATCGAGCAACGCAAGCTGATCCTAAATTTGCTCCAGCCTTTGCCAATTTAGGCGGAGCGTTGTTAGAAGGGAATAATTTACAGTTAGCAAATGATTACTTGCTGCGAGCACTAGAACTTGATCCCAAACTGGGTTTTGCCCACTATAACTTAGGGTTGGTAAGAGAACAGCAACAAGATTGCAAGCAGGCGATCGCCTCTTTTAAAAAAGCAATGGAATATAGTAAAAATGCACCGGAGCCTGCCTATCACATAGGAATGTGTTATCTGCAACAAAGTAAACTTGATCAAGCCAAAGATGCATTTCGCCAAGCACTAAAAATTAATCCTAAATATTCAGAAGCTCACTACAATCTTGGTTCAATTTGGTTTAACCAAGGCAAATTACAAGAGGCTTTGGAAGCTTTTAGAAAATCAGCCGAAGCTAACTCTAACTATCCCAATGCCTATTACGGTGCAGGGTTGGTTTTTATGCAGTTACGACAATATGGAGATGCAATCCAAGTATTGCAATTTGCCAGAGATTTATACAACGCTCAAGGTAATTCCCAGTGGGGAAAAAATGCCGAACAATTGTTGCAACAAGCACCAAATTTAAATTACCAACCTCGCTGAGGCGCGATCGCTTAATATTGCGTAATATAAGATTATTGGGTTGACTCGCTGGTGTGGTGTGAACTAGTCTCGATTGGAATGAAATTTACATGCAAAAGCGCCTCAAGAGTCGATTTTTATTTTGCGATCGCTGGCTTGATCGGCAATCAATTGTTCGTAACATGGAGGCTTTCCAAGATTTAATTGTGATTGTCCTGTGTTTGGGTTTGTTCGCTGTTATGCTCATACAGTTGTGGGGGATACTTATCGCCCTAACGCAGCCGCTTGACTATAAACATGTGACGGCAAAAATACTATTTGTGTTGATTTTAGTCGAATTATTTCGACTGCTAATGGTCTACTTGCAAGAACATAGCATTTCTGTTGGTGTAGCAGTTGAGGTAACAGTTGTATCTGTACTGCGCGAAGTAGTGGTTCACGGAGTACTAGAAATTTCTTCAGTTCAGACGGCTGCAATTTGTGGCTTATTGTTTATTCTGGGTGGGCTATTAGTAGTGTGTGCTAAGACGCCACACATGGATTGTATAAGTGCTAACACTAAGTTATGCCCTATTGTGTACGAAGACCGTAGGGAACTGCAAAATGATTTAGAGTTTCAGTATTCACGTCGCCAAAAAAGTGCTGAGTAAATAAAAATTGAAAATCACTCAGCATACAAAGGTATGTTGTTCTCCGAAGTTCCGTTCAACCTTGGCGTACAAACCTCTGCGCTATGATTTTACCCAGATCGTCTACGCCTTTATTTAGATTGCTTCAACAGCCTTGATCATCCATAGATGACGATTGTTAATCTAACAGTAGTAGTAGTTAACGCACCTTTATAGGGTTCTTCCGGCGTATTGAACTATACTCTTTTGGAGAGATGAATCACTCTTTAAAGCTGAGTAAAAATTAACTGGAAATCCTAAACTAAGGTCAATAACAATGGCTAAAAACACAGGTAACGGACAGTCTCAACAACCTATTAGCAATTTGGAGTACGACTTTATCACCGTGTTGCATAACAAGGCTGAAGCAGTTAAAGCTTACGATACTTACATCAAAGATGCAGAGAAAGTTGGTTCCCAGCCTTGTGTAGAGTTGTTCCAAAAATTACGGCAATCTGATATTGAGCAAGCACAAGAGATTCGCCACCATCTGCAAGAAATAATGCAGCACAGCAAAATGTAACCTAAGCCTTTAACTGCGTAGACGCAAAGAGAAGTTTGAGCATCGGCTTTCTTTGCTTAGATTTGCGGGAGCGACTTGTCGTCAGACATCGTTCCCCACTTATAGAGACAAAGAAGAAAGGCTTACTGATAATGTTGATGGGAGGGAGACGTTAGGAAAAGTATTTGAAGTAATTTTTTTGTTAGGGTTGCTGATTGGTATATTTATTCTGGCTTTGCTACTTTTTGATATTTTTCGAGATGGATTAGCAGATTAAATTACCGCGATCGCAATATTTACGACCCTAAGATCAATTCTGTAAAATTACGACGCCAAGTCGGAATGGTGTTTCAAAGACCGAATCCTTTTCCCAAGTCAATATACATTGGTGACAAGTTAAGATAATCAACTTTTTGTAAACAAGTAATAATACTTAATATGTTGGACAGAATCGGGCTGAAAAACACAATTTTTCAGACTGCGATCGCGTCAAATAAAAAAGCATCGTTTACCCTTGTGTTCAAAACCGAGTCTTTAGCTAAATTTGATACTCAATCTCTCCGTTTATTTATAGCTTAATTACTGTTGACAGAAATAATTTTCCCTTAACTTGTCACGAATGGTCAATATACGAAAATATTTTCTTTGGGACGCGTGCTAACGGTTATAAAGGTAACGTTGATGAATTGGTGAAAAATTCTCTTAGACGCGCCGCTATTTGGGATGAAGTCAAGGACAAACTCAAAGAAAAGGGTACAGCATTATCTGGCGAACAACAGCAACGGCTTTGCATTGCCCGTGCGATCGCTATGAAGCCAGATGTATTACAGTGTTTCCAACAGATAAAGCGAAGACACGAAGCAGCTGAAAATAAAATAGGCTAATTTCCAGCTGCTAGCTGCACTTGCTCTACCGTTAAATCTAAAGCCACTGCTACTTGTTCCACACTCAATCCTAGTGCCAATAACCGAGGTACAGATTCTAACTTAGCTTGTAACTTACCTTCTTCTAAGCCTTCCTGTCTACCTTCCTGTCTACCTTCCTGTCTACCTTCCTGTCTACCTTCCTGTCTACCTTCCTGTCTACCTTCCTGTCTACCTTCCTGTCTACCTTCCTGTCTACCTTCCTGTCTACCTTCTTCTAAGCCGTCTTCTTTAATTGATTGATACATCCTGCTTTTTTTGAATTCATCGTCTATCCCTAACATTTGTGCCAACTCCTCTCGGCTTAACCGGGTAAATTTGTATAAAAGGATGGTTTCTATTAATTCTACAATTTGCTTCCTGGTTGTTTCATCTGCCAGTTGTTGTCTTGCCTGCAAAATCAATTCTCTACCTTTGTCTACGGCTGTTTCTTCCCTTTCGATAATTAATTTAACAATTGCCACTTGCAGTGAATTCTCTGCTGTTCCTAATTCATCTAGATAAATGCGTTGCACTTGTAAACTGTTAAGCAGCAGTTGATACGGTAGTTGATCTTCTGGATCTAAACTTCGTTGCGGATAGATAACGACAGCACGCCAAAAATTGACGGATTCGTTTTGACGCAGGTAAAGAAAAATTTCAGCAAACAAGCGTCTATAAAAAGTAGAGTCTAGTTGAAACTGGACTTCGACAAAGTACAACGGTTGGTTTGTAGTTTCATCTGTTGGGATGAATACCCCATCAATCCGAAAAGCAGTGTCTTTTAGTTCAACGGAAACAAATTCATAGGCACTGGTATTGACAGTTGTGTCACCAATGATTTCAAAAAATATGCTAGGGAAAGCTTGAAATATGCTATAAAATATTTTGTCAGTTTGCACCTGGTGACTACAGCGAAAGTTTTATATTAAAAGTTTATCAAAAATAGCGATCGCCTTCTGATTCAGCATAAAAAAAGAGTTTCACAAGACACTTAGCTCAATGCAAAATTCGGAAAAATAGCGATTTGATTTTATGCAGATTTTAATTACTTTGCATTTCTGCGCCAAGTTTTTCCAGATTTTGGCGAACATTAATAGTACGAATATTATTTACGCCCCAAACTCGCTCACAAATATCTAAAGCTTGCAGATAGAGGGGTTTTGCTTCGCTGTAGCGTCCTGTTGCACGATAGATTTCTGCGAGATTGTTGAGACTTTCAGCAACATTGGGATGGTTCTCTCCCAATAGATGTTTATCAAATTCTAACGCTTTTAAACACAAGGGTTCTGCCTCATTGTAACGCCCCTGTTCTCTGTACATATAACCAAGAGCGTAGATAGTGTCTGCCAAAAGGGGATGGGCCTTTTGCAGTACACGCTGCTTGAGTTCTAAGGATTGCAAAAACAATGATTCAGCTTGTTCATAGCGTCCTTGAGCGCGGTAAATCAATCCTAAATTGTGAAGATCTGTAGCAACATCGGGATTATCTTCTCCCAAAAAACGCTTATCTAACTCTATTGCTTGTTGCGATAAAGGTTCAGCTTCACTGTAGCGTCCTTGATGATAATAAAGTAACGCTAGATTATTCAGTATGAGAGCGAAAGAGGGATGGTTTTCGCCAAGCAGACGCTTTCTGAGTTCTAATGATTGCAGATACAGAGGTTGTGCTTCGTCATATCGCCCTTGTTCATCGTATAGTAGTGCCAGGTTGTTAAGACTAGCGGCGACATCGGAATGGTTGTCTCCCAATAGGCGTTTCCTTAATTTCAAAGCTTGTTGATATAGAAGTTCCGCTTTGTTGTATTGTCCAGTAGATTTGTAAAGTCCCGCCAAGTTATTGAGGCTAGTGGCGACATCGAGATGGTTGTCTCCCAATAGGCGTTTCCTCAGTTCTAAAGCTTGTTGATATATAAGTTCAGCTTCACCGTAACGTCCTGTAGCACGGTACAATCCTGCGAGATTGTTGAGACTATTGGCTAAGTCTATCTGCAAACCTGATTCACTTTGCAGTTCAATCGCTTTACGCCAGTATTTTATTGCTAATTCTTGTTCTTTTTGATAATTCTGAGATTCTCCCCTATCTAACCTACTGCGATAAATATCAGCCAACCTTGAATATAAGGTAGCTAAGCTAGGATCTCTAACTCCTTGTTCCTGTTCTATCTTCTCGATTAAACTTTGTAAATCTTGAATGGGCAAGAAAAAGGAGTTATTTTCATTAGTATCTGTGCTCGCTAATTCTGTGTCTCTAAAAACAAAGCGTATAGGTTCTAATTCTTTACAAGCAATAGCATTTGTTTTTTTAGATACAAACCGAAAAACACCATTGCGCCAACTCCAAAAATCAGGGGCTTTTTTAATTAAGTTGACTAAAATTTGATTAGTCACCCAAAGCACGATCGCAAAAGGAAACTCGCGCAATCCTTCCCGTGTCCACTGTAAGTAACCAAAAAGTTTCTCTTGTTCCGATTGTTCTTCACCTAATCTGAGAAAATAAAGTTGTTCAGCACCTGTCACAGTGATCACCGCCGGGTTACGCTGACTCAGATATTCTTCTTGTTGTACCAGTTGGTTAAGAGCAGCTTTTAGGCTCGGTTCATGACGTGCTAAAGTCACCCGATATGGACGGAATGCGGTTTGTAGTTCAGCTTCATACTGGTCAATAATTTCATCACGAAAGTTAACATCATCACAAACCGCAATCAGTAAATTTAATCCATGTTTTTGAGCTTCAATAGAAACAATTAAATCATCATACGCATCTTGATTTTCTCCTTCATCATCTAATAATTCTTCATTTAACATTGATGGCTCCCTGCCTTTTCAAGCTTTCTATAATAATTGGGTGAACATCGTACCAAGTTTCATCAGTGCGATATTCTAAGACATACAGCCCATGTAGCAAATCCAAAAACTCGGTTTGTTTCGGGTCATTAGGCATAAATTGCTGATAAATACTTTGCAAAATATCTATATCAACTTTTCCTAAACGTATGGAAAAGTCATTGCGAATTTTATTAATTGCTTGAAGTAAAATTTGATCATCAATGATAACTTTCCCTGTTGGATTTCGCCGAATTATCCGCAAGCAAATTCGGCAACATTCTTTAGAAATACGGATTAGCTCTCGCAATACGCCACCACTGTAAATCACAATTTTTTCAGCAGTTTCTGCTGCTATTAATTCGCTAGAAATTCGTTTATGTAAAACTTCACCGAGAATCTTTGTCGCTTCAGAGCGAGGTTGAGCATTAGGGAAGCGATTTTTACCTTTTTCAAAGGTTTTTAATACAGGCATTGCCACAATTTGATCGTTAGTTTCAGTGGCAATTATTGTGCTGATAAATGTTTCTCTAAGTACTGCGATCGGGATAGTGTAGATAATCCTAAAATTAGGTTGACAGAGAGCTTTAATATTGTCTCTATAAATTTCATTAACTCTTCCCAAGTCTAGTTTATCTAAATCATCAATAATTACTAAGACATCTTGTTTCGTAGCAGCTTGAATCAGAGCAGCTATTTCGTTAATCCTAGCAACTAAATCTGATATTTTGCGTTCAAACTCTTGCTTAATTTCATCCCTAACAGTAGCGTCAGCTTTTAGTTTAGAGCTAATTAACTTTAGTAAATCAAACCCTATACTAGCTTCCACTTGCAAATTTAATTCTTCAGTGCGAGTGCGAGTAGCAAACCATTTATAAAGAGCTTCTTTAGTCGATTGAGGAATTTCAACTCTACGTGCTTCCGCCTCGGTCATTAAGTTAACTGCGATCGCAAACAATATATTAATATGATTAACAGCCGACATTTCAATTTTGTCAGCAATAGAAAATAGAACTACAAAATATTTATTTTGAATTTGCCTGCTAAACTCAGCTAACAAAGTTGACTTACCACATCCCCGATGTCCTGTAAAGACAATTTTGCCATCTCCATTGGGACTATCTTCAACTAGTTGGCTAAGATCTGCGATCAAATCATCACCATATTCCACTCTAAATCTTTCCATTTCGTTCTGTTCCATCAACGGGAACAGTTCGAGATTGCTGTATGCTTCTTGAAAAGAGTTTAATAATTCTTTGGTCATTGGATAGTGCTGTAAATGTGTTAACTATCCATATAATGGCTCATCATTTTTGTACTAAAAGTTCAGGCGATCGCAACTTTCCCCGCTCTGTCAATAAACGACTACTAGGTGCTTACTATCTGATCTTCTCAAAACAAAGGCTCTACTTATCAGAATACCAACCAAAAAACAAGTAATAGAGGTAAATAATAAATAAAAACTGATGATAGATGATACATTTAATAAACAGCAATGAATGATGGATTATACATCTGAAATAGTGAAGCTACTTAACCAATAAATAAAATAAAATTTTCAGTTATAAAAATAAATTTTCTGCGTCCTGTGTGTCTCTTCTGCTTATTCTTGTAACAATAGTGGTCTAACTCCTAACGGTAGCGGTTTCCGTTACAACATTATTCGTCTACATTGAAACATTAGACCTCTTGCATAAATCAAAACATCATCAAGGCTGGGTAATGGGGAAGAAATTATGAGTAAGATTTAGTTGGGTTCTAAATCCCCATCCGAATCTTTAAGAGTCCCCAATCCCAGTCCCCAGTCCCAGTTCAACTAAACTGCTCAATAATCCCGCCGCCTAACACTTTCTCCGCGTCGTACCACACAGCAGCTTGTCCGGGGGTGATACTTACCTGGGGTTCATCAAACACCAAGCGGACGCGGGAGTTTTCTAAAGGAATCACTGTAGCTGGTGTAGGGGTTGAACGATAACGAATTTGTACTTTTGCACGAATCGGGGTTGATGGTTCAACAATGGAAACCCAGTTTACTCGCTCTACCGTACATTCTGATTGAGTTACCTTAGTGCGATCGCCTACAACTACTTTATTATTCACTGCATCTAATTCAATCACATACAGCGGTTCAGCCGCAGCAATCCCCAATCCTTTGCGCTGGCCAATTGTGTAGTGATGCACACCATCGTGCTGTCCTAAGATTTTGCCTGTAGCATCTACAATATCGCCTTTTTTGGGCGCAAGATACTTATCGAGGAATGCCCGCATGGAACCGTTACTTTCCACTAAACACAAATCCTGACTTTCTGGTTTCTCAGCGGTTTTCAGTCCGTATTCAGCAGCGATGCGGCGGGTGTCAGCTTTTTCCAGTTCACCCAAAGGAAATATGCTCGCTGCGAGTAAATCCTGAGACAAATCATAGAGAAAATAGGACTGGTCTTTGTTGCGGTCAACTGCTCTTAACAACTGGTAACGCCCAGTAGCTTGATCATAATTAATTTGAGCATAATGACCAGTAGCAATGCGATCGCATCCTAATTCTTCTCGAGCATACTGCACCATTGGGCCAAACTTCACCGTTTTATTGCACTGGGAGCAAGGTAAAGGCGTGATCCCAGCACTGTAACCAGCCACCAAATAATCGACAATATATTTTTGAAAGACATCCCTAGTATCAACAACCTGATGGGGAATTCCTAGTTGTTCACAGATATAAGCCGCGTCGATCATACCTTCAGAGCAACACTGACCTTTGCCTTTCATGAGCCAAAGAGTCAAACCAATCACTTCATAACCCTGATGATGCAGGATAGCAGCTGCGGTGGAACTATCAACGCCACCCGAAAGACCAACGACGACTTTTTTCATAACCCTAAATCTTGTTAGGCTAGTGGCTGCCACCGACTGGGATTAAAACCCATACAATACAACCACATAGCAAAATTTTAACTTTGTCCAACTTTCTATCTGTGGTTTTTATGTAATCAAGGCAATGCCTTAATTATTCAATTGTAGCATACATCTCTTCAAAGCCTTGCTAGCAAAGCGCTTCAGTTCATGGAAAGCGGCAGTATTGGGCATAGGACAAGGGAAATAATAATTGTTCGCTTGCTTCCCCTACTTCCCTACTCCCATACCCGAATGGCACTATGCCCAAAAACCACTCCCATAAATGGTTTTATTATCTTCATAGATGTATTTGTTGCCACGCAGATGAGCTAATTTTACGCAAACGCTATATAGTTGCTACAACAGCGAACTAAATTAGTTGCTGAAGGAAATTGCCTAGAAATGCTGTGACTACTTTGTGACTACTATGTCAAGTGCAATACCAAGTCAATTTATCCGATTTCACATACTGCTCTTGTTAGTAGGAGGATGGTTAGCATTAATCACTCACTCTACCCCAGCACAAGCACAAATCCACAACAGCGGCGTGTTGTTGGTTCAACAAGGGGGCGTTGAAACTTTACCACCACCGCCAGATCTCCAACCGATTCCTTATAATCAGCAGCCATTACCGCAGATCGAACCAGTACAAAATAATCAATCTGAGCAGGACTTTCAACCCTCCCAAGCAGTAGAGGCTAATCAATATAGCCAGAACTTTGAGCGTTATTTAGTATATGTTGATAGCAATGATCCCCAGACACTAGAACAAATACGCTTGATTGAACCCAGAGCTTATGTCCGCCAGTACCAAGGACGTACCGTAATCCAGTCAGGAGTTTTTAGCAGAGCATCTAACGCTCAACAACGAGTTAGAGAACTGAAGTCATACGGTATCAATAGCGCAAGGATCGTCAGCTTTGCTGATGGACAGGAAATAAACACTTCCTCCTCTTTTAGAAGTGATTCTGGAAGAGACAATTCTAGAAGGCAAGAGTCTAGATACTATGTCGCTATTCCCGCCAAAGCCGAAGAGTTAGCCGGAATTGCAGCCCGAATTAGGCAGAATCTGGGACAAAATGGCGGTGTATTTGAAAGACTCAAACCGCGAGGGCCACACGTAGCAGTAGGGCCTTTTACTGAGCGTTTCCAAGCAGAAGAATGGAACAAGTATCTGCGAGATTATTTAGGATACGGTGATGCCAGAGTTTACTACGGAAAGTAAATTCAGTGCTGAGTAAAGAGTGAGGAGTTAATGTGAAACTCATAACTCATAACTCATAACTCACTACTCATGATTCAGCACTCAGGACTGATGCAGGATAGGCAAGAACAAATTTCGCAAGTGGTAGTTACTGCTGGGCAAATGCGCGATATTGAAAAGCGGATCTTTGCAGCAGGAATGCCTGTAGTCGCTTTGATGGAAAAGGTGGCGGGATTAATTGCGCGTCGTATTCAAGCTCTAATCTCCTCCCCTGTCAAGAAATCTCGGATCGGCATTTTAGTCGGCCCCGGTCATAATGGGGGTGATGCTTTGGTAGTAGCCCGTGAATTACACTTTTGCGGATATGAAGTTTGGATATATTCTCCTTTCTCGAAGCTCAAGGAATTAACTTCGCAGCACTTGCAGTATGCCCAAAGTTTGGGCATCCCAGTTTATCAAACCGTCGCGCAATTGCCAAA
Source organism: aff. Roholtiella sp. LEGE 12411 (assembly GCF_015206995.1). GTDB lineage: Bacteria > Cyanobacteriota > Cyanobacteriia > Cyanobacteriales > Nostocaceae > Komarekiella. The sequence continues at coordinate 39,394 of NZ_JADEXR010000029.1, forward strand.
TTCTGATTTTTTGATTGATGGCTTATTTGGATTTGGTTTAGAAAGAACGCTTACAGATCCCATAGCCTTGGAAATTAATCAGCTAAATGAATTGTCTGTACCAATCATTAGTATTGATTTGCCGTCGGGTTTACACACTGATACAGGTGAGGTGTTGGGAACTGCCATTCGTGCTACTCATACGTTTTGTCTAGGTTTATGGAAGCTGGCTTTTTTGCAAGATCAGGCTTTGAATTATCTCGGTAAAGCTGAGTTAATCGATTTTGATATTCCTTTAGCTGAGGTGCAAGCGGTTCTAGGGGATACACCCAAGATTAAACGCATTACACGAGCGATCGCACTTTCTACTTTACCCCTACCTCGTCCACCAGTCACTCATAAGTATAAAGAAGGACATTTACTACTAATTTGTGGTTCACGCCGCTATGCTGGTGGAGCAATTTTAACTGGTTTAGGTGCGCGGGCGAGTGGTGTGGGGATGCTTTCAATTGCCGTACCCGAATCCCTGAAACCCCTTTTGGTGTCACACTTGCCAGAAGCGCTAATTGTTGGTTGTCCAGAGACGGAAACCGGAGCGATAGCTCACTTGCAACTCCCAGAAAACACTGATTTGAGTTCATTTAATGCGATCGCTTGTGGCCCTGGTTTAACACGAGATGCTACTCCCATAGTACAAGAAGTTCTACAAAGCGACGCCCCTTTGCTTCTCGATGCTGATGGTTTGAATATCCTGGCCCAAATGGGAACAATCCCCACCTTAAAAAAGCGCCAAGCACTAACAGTGCTGACACCCCACACTGGTGAATTCCAGCGATTGTTTCCTGATATTGCCGATGCCAAAGATCGGGTGTTAGCAGTACGGGAAGCAGCGGCGCAAAGTGGGGCGGTAATTTTATTAAAAGGGGCTAGGACTGCGATCGCAAACCCTCAAGGTGCAGTGTGGATTAATCCAGAAAGTACGCCGGCTTTGGCGCGTGGCGGTAGTGGCGATGTGTTAACCGGGCTACTAAGTGGATTATTAGCACAAGCAGCGACCAAGCAGATTACAGTAGAGAATATTGTTGCAACTGCTGCTTGGTGGCATTCTCAAGCAGGTATTTTAGCAGCCCAAGAGCGCACTGAGTTAGGTGTAGATGCATTCACATTGACACAATATTTGATGAAAGCTTTAACTTAGTTGCTCCCCTCATTCCCAGCCTCCGGCTGGGAACGAGAGGAATCACCCATTTATGAGCTACAAATACTTTTGTAACAATAACCCTAACTTCGCCTTTGTCGCGGCTGGTGCTTTTTCTAAATTAGTCAAAATTGCATACTTCAACGCTGAATGTGCATCACTCAACGGGGGATTTTCACTCAAGCGGCGCACGGTTTCTTGAATCACCTTTTGAGCATTGACTGCATTCCGCTGCAAATTAGCAATCACTAACTCCACTGTGACGCTATCGTGTTCTGGATGCCAACAATCATAGTCTGTCACCAGCGCTAAGGTTGAGTATGCAATTTCGGCTTCCCTCGCCAACTTCGCCTCTGGTAAATTCGTCATCCCAATTACTGTTGCACCCCAACTGCGGTAAAGACTTGATTCCGCCTTAGTGGAAAAAGCTGGCCCTTCCATGCATACATAAGTACCACCGCGATGCAGAGTTACTTCTGGCAAATTTAGAGATGCGATCGCATCTGCCAACACAAGAGCCAAGTTTTTACAAATCGGATCGCCAAAAGCAATGTGAGCAACAATTCCCTCACCGAAAAATGTCGAAATCCGGTTTTTCGTCCTGTCAATAAACTGATCTGGTACTACCATATCCAGTGGTTTAGCTTCTTCCTTCAAGGAACCGACAGCACTAGCTGAAATTAAATACTCTACACCCAGTTGCTTCATTGCATAGATATTTGCACGAAATGGTAACTCAGAAGGTAATAACGTGTGATTGCGACCATGGCGTGCTAAAAAAGCTACTCGTGTACCCTCTAGTGTCCCCAAAATTAAAGCATCCGATGGTGAACCAAAAGGAGTCTCGACTTGCACTTCTTCTACATCTTTGAGTGCATCCATCTTGTATAAACCACTGCCGCCAATAATTCCAATCCGAGCTTGGGTCATGATTTTAAACTGTTCCTTGCTAAGCCGCCAAGTTATTTTACCGAAAAGCAGAACGGCTGCAAATTAGCTGAGTATTTGATGCTTTACGGTATTGGATTAAAGATTGATCACCGATACTGTTGGGCTTGGGTTTCAAACAAGTAAGCATAAGTACCGCCCATCTGTATCAGTTCTTCATGGGTTCCATTCTCAACAATTGTCCCACCTGCCATAACATAAATGCGATCGGCCATTTTGACGGTGGATAAGCGATGACTAATCAGGATCGCAGCTTGATTTTTAATCAGTTGGCGAAACTGTTCAAATACTTCGTATTCAGCTTTGGGATCCATTGCACTGGTAGGTTCATCCAAGACAATCACCTGAGAGTTGCGGAGAAATGCTCGCGCCAAAGCTACCTTTTGCCATTGCCCAATACTCAGTTCTTCTCCTTGATCAAATAATTTCCCTAAGACGGTATCATAACCTTGGGGTAATTTGGCAATTACATCATCAGCACCAGAACGACGTGCCGCAGCAATAATGCTTTCTCGCTTTGCTGGTAAATCAATGTTGCCCAACCAAATATTTTCCTGAGCCGTAAAGTGGTACTTAGCATAGTCTTGGAAAATCACGCTGATTTCACGGCGCAATTCTGCCATTTTATATTGGCTGAGGTCAATGCCATCAATAGTAATGCTGCCAGTAGTTGGGTCGTACAAGCGGCATAAAAGTTTAATTAAAGTAGTTTTTCCAGAACCGTTTTCTCCTACAAGCGCCACTACTTCACCTGGTCGAATTGTCAGGTTAATATCTTGAAGTGCCTGACGGTTAGTGGTAGCGTATTGGAAACTCACTTGGTTAAAAACGATGCCAGTTTGCATCGGTTGGGGAATAGGGTGGGGATTTAAAGGTTCTACTAACTTGGGTTCCAGGTCAAGAAATTCGTAGAGGTTAGCGAGAAATAGATTATCTTCATATAGATTAGACAAACTAACTAATAGACTTTTAATATCATTTTGTCCTCGTTGCAATGCTTGGTGATAAAGTACCAAATCACCCAAACGTAAAATACCTTGAATAGCTTGATAGACGATAAAAGCATAGACACCAAAGATGAAAATACCCGCTATAGCTTCTGCAACAAAATTAGCTATGGAGCGTTTGGTGAAAATAGCTATCTTTTCCTTATATATCTGCCGTCGGATACGAAGATACCATTGACTGAAATACTCACCTAAATCAAACAAGCGAATTTCTTTAGCGTACTGGTCTGATGTCAGCATCCAAGCTAGGTACATTGCTTGCCGTTCTGGTTGTGTACGTTTACGCTGCCAACGATACATGACCCGGCTATATTTTAACCGTACTAACAGCGCCGGAAGAGCTGCCACAAATAAAATGCCGATAATTCCCCAATGCAGTGACAGCAGTAAACCCACCATAGCTACTAAGGAAATACTACTTTGACCAACTTGTGCTAAACGATTGAGGATTTCGGGAGGTCGGTAAGGAGCTTCTCGTTGTGCTCGTTGCAGGGCATCGAAGTATTGGGCGTTCTCGTAGTATTCTAGGTCAGTAGCAATTGATTTAGCATTAATAATCCCCTGCATGTAGTCAGTCACTTGCTGAGAATGGGCAGTAACCACTAATTCTGTTAAGGAACTACAAACACTGCTAACAAGAGTGACTGCACCAGCCAAGATAACCCAGAGGATGACATTACCAAAGGCGACTGTTTTATCAGCAACGTTGAGATTAGCAACTACTGCATCTATGATTAATTTGGTGAGATAGATTGATATTACGGGCAGTATGCCTTGGATGACTAATAGTACTATGCGAGCGATCGTCCAGCCGGGGCTACTTTGCCATACTAGGCGTAATGCAGGCACAAGGTGTAAAGTTTGCTGAATTTTTTGTTTGATCTTTTTGCCTGCTCGCATATTTAAAATTTATTCAGTAAGAGTATTCCAACTAAAAAATGATCCAAAAATTCAGTCACTTCGACAAAAGATTTCAACGAACCATTTTTTCCAAGTTGGTAAGCGGTAAATCTGCTCTTTAATTTGATCCATTGCTTTTTGTGTAAGTTGAACTCCTGTATGATCAATTTTCTCAACCAAAGGAACCACAGGATTTTTGCCCTTGAAAGCCACTCTTTGAAGCAAAGCGTAGCAAGGTATCAACACTGTCGAGGAAGTTTTGGCAGAATAAACCACAGTAGGGTAGGGTGGGCATTGTAATGTCCACTCTACAAAACGATATTTTTCGGACTTGTGTACACTAGCGTAGCCTTTACCCCTTCCCCAATCTCTACTAAACTTTTGCTTCTAAAGACTTGAGCAACTCAGTATTCACACCCGACTCACGAGTTAGGGCAATTTTGCCAGTGCGGGCGACTTCTCTTAAACCAAATTTTTGCAGCACCTGCACGATCGCCACCATCTTTCCTGGATCTCCGACAACTTCCAAGGTAAGAGAATCTTCCGCCACGTCTACGACACGCGCCCGGAAAATCTGAGACAGTTCGATAACTTCTGAGCGATTGTTGCTAGTCGCATTCACCTTCAATAGCATCAATTCCCGCTCTACGCAAGGAGTCTCGGTAATATCTTGTACTTTGAGAACGTTGACCAACTTGTATAACTGCTTGGTTAATTGCTCGATTACGCGATCGTCACCGGGTACAACCATCGTAATACGGGACACTCCTCCCTGCTCAGCTGGGCCAACTGCAAGGCTTTCAATATTAAAACCGCGACGGGCAAATAAACTAGAAATACGGGAAAGAACACCCGCCTCATCTTCTACGAGAACTGAAAGAGTATGTTTCATCTTCGCCAAAAAAGGCTAGAGCAGGATTTGATAACGCAGACACTAGCTAACGGCTGCGCTAGACGTACTGCTGCAATAAATTATTAGTCAGACTTTTTATTCTACAACTCAATAGCTGCAATCATTGCAGTCTTAGAAAAAAATTGTATAGAAATCATGCCGCAAGTAGGAATATTCCTGAGTACATATCTTTTCATTGGCAGATGCGGGAATTTGGTAAAGCATTTATACTCAAATTTAACAAACCTTCAAAAGGAGCAAATTATTTATGAGTTGGTTAAAAAGACTATTTGGAATGGAAAAGCCTCAAAATGCAGAAGTAAATCCTACTCCTCAAGTACAGCAAACTTCTACGAGCGCTCCTACTGCTACTCAATCAATACCCCCAGAACGTTTAGGATTAAACGGAGAATACGACCAGAGTGGGTTAGCAAAGCGGGTAGCATTGGCATTTGATCAAGATCCCCAACTCGATGATGTTGATACCCTGTGGGTTGCTCAGACGGGCAGTACTGTGGTATTGAAAGGCAAAGTTCCCAGTCAGGAAATTCTCAATAAAATGATTTCTGTAGCTCGTTCTGTGAGTGGCACTACGAATGTTGACACTAATCAAGCCACAATTGGTTAGGTGCTGGCGCTTGAATAGCTAGTTTGAGAATATCTAGGGAACAACTAGCCTTTGGCGATCGCCACCCCATCTCTTAATCCAATCCAAAATAGCTTGGTTGACTTGTTCTGGACATTCATCGTGGGGACAATGCCCCACATCCTCTAGATTCAGCAATTCCAATTTCTCATTGTATTGAGCAAATTGGCTTGCAAGTGCTGGGGGAACAAAACGGTCTTTTTGTCCCCAAATTAAGAGCATCGGAATTTTTAAAGTTGGTAATACTGTCTTGACACTAGGACTAAAGTTAATACCGATCGCAGCTTTAAACAAGGCACTAAAAGCACGAGCAGAACCCCGGTCTTGCGGTGGCCCAGCTAAAATATCTATGAGTTCATCAGTAATTGCCTCTGGGTTAGCATAAGCAATACTAGCCCAGCGACGTAACACTCCTGGGCGACGCACAAAGTTAAACACAGGCTTCAGTATCAGCGGAGAAGCGACGATATTTTTAATGGCTCTGACGATTGGTCGCAGCACAGGCGCGATCGCTTCTTGTTCTAATGACGGATCGGGTAAACTCATCATTACCATACCTCGCACCATGTCGGGATAGGTAGCAGCGATGGCCATGGAAATCAGTGAACCGTTGGAATTACCTATCAATACTGCTGGTTGACGGATAAATGTTTTCCAAAAGTCGTGAACTTGCTCTACCCAAAGTTCTATGCTGTAATTAACCGGGGCTTTTTCAGAAGCGCCAAAACCCAGCATGTCTAAAGCATAAACTGTGTGATACTCACCCAAAACCTCTAAGTTATGTCGCCAATGCCCAATAGAAGCACCAAAGCCATGTAGTAGGATTAAGGGTGTTGTCTGATGGTGATTTTGGACAGGTCGAATAAAAGTGTAGCGAGTTTGCCAGCCCCGCCAAACCCAATCCCTTTGATTACCAACCCGCTCCTGCCAATGTACCCTAGTGGTCAAAATTCCTCCAATTTATCAGCATTGAAACACTATTACTTCCAATATAAGAGTCTAATTGCAAATCTTTAGTGCCAAGTCTGAAGAAGTTATAACCATTCTCTACCTGTAAAAGAAAGCTACCGCATCTATGTCTAAGTAAATTTATCAGGAGTTTTTGATTATAAATACTACCAATAATACTTGAGTAACATAATGTAATACATTGATTTTGAGCAACGTCCTGTATATTTAATCTTGCTATTTTAGAGATATGCTTTTTAATTCAACCGTCAATAAGTATTGGTAAACAATTGTAACAATACTTAATATTGCCCCAAGTTGTGTAATTTAGATTAACTATTGCAGAGAAATTCTCTCAGAGTGAGTAGAATGACAAATACAACAACGCAACTACTCCATGGATTAGTTACTCTAGAACTACAGACTATGTATTCAGTCCTCAGTTATTCCAGTATTTTGCCTCTAAGGCATAACAATCAAGATCACACCAATCAAGACCACGCCAAATCCTTCATTAAGAGCTCCCACAAATCATAATGCCTGTGATTGAGAAAAAACGAACTCGCGATCTGCCACAAATTAACGAACGGATTCGCTTCCCGAAAATTCGGGTCATTGACACTGATGGCGCCCAACTGGGAATTATGCCCCCACAGGAAGCACTACAACTAGCAGAAGAAAAAGAACTAGATCTAGTGCTACTCAGTGACAAGGCTGATCCGCCGGTTTGCCGGATTATGGACTACGGTAAATATAAGTTTGAGCAGGAGAAAAAGGCGCGGGAAGCCCGGAAAAAGCAGCACACAGCTGATGTTAAGGAAGTTAAGATGCGCTACAAGATAGAAGAACACGACTACAATGTGCGTGTTAAACAAGCAGAGCGCTTTCTGAAAGATGGTGATAAAGTCAAAGCTACTGTGATGTTCCGGGGTCGAGAAATTCAACACAGTGACCTAGCAGAAGATTTGCTTAAGCGAATGGCAACAGATTTAGAGCCGTTTGGTGAAGTTCAGCAAGCGCCTAAAAAGGAAGGGCGAAATATGATGATGCTGATCTCGCCCAAAAAATAATCCTCTGACTGTTGAATAAACGAAGTTTAATAATCCTCTGGCTATGAGTCAGGGGATTCTTTTGTGATTGGGCATTGGTCATTGGTCATTGGTCATTGGTCAGGAAATAAGAGTCAGGAGTTAGGGAGATTTCTCTAATTTTGGCTATTGGTTCTAGTTTTCTGAGCTTATTTATCTGAAATCGATAGTCCTGAGGGCTGAGTGGGAAACATAATACTCAGTTACTCAGGACTTTTGCTATGTCCAGGAGTGATGAGTGCTGAGATCGCATCTCTACAAGAGTCAGTATTTATTCTCCTTGTACCCCCACTCCCCCACTGCGCGGTGATGATACCAGAAATGAAAACTGCATGGAACTGAAAAATGACTGGTTGACTGCAAATAGAGGTGTTTTACCACGACTGCTACAGTGGGTAAATCTCCGACCAGAGGAGAGCGAACGAACTTGGATTATGTTTACTTTTTACACAACTGTATCCGTAGGATTGCGGTGGGCAGAGGATAGTACAGTCGCGCTGTTTTTAGACGAATATGGGACAGACTTATTGCCTTGGATGTATATTGCCAGTGCCGGGTTAGGTACAGGACTGGTTTTTCTATATTCTTGGCTGCAAAAGATTTTCCCCTTACGTCGGGTAATTGTGGCGATCGCACCTTGCATGGTGACGCCATTAGTTTTATTAGTTTTATTACATTGGGGAACTCATGTTTCATACCTAGCAGTTATTTCAATATTTCTGCTGCGGCTGTGGGTAGATGCACTTTATGTGGTCAATGACCTCAACACCTCCATTATTGCCAACCAACTATTTAACATTCGAGAAATTAAACGCACTTACCCACTGGTTAGTAGTGGTTTGTTGGTTGCTGATGTGATCAGTGGCTTTAGTTTGCCTTGGCTAGTGCAATTCGCCAAGTTAAATAACGTCATTCTCATCGGCTGTGTATTCATTTTATTGGGATCGGGGATTTTACTCTATTTAACTCATCACTATCGAGCAGCTTTTCCCGCGACCCCACAAAGACTAATTCCTGAAGCTCAAGCCTCACAAGAGCGTTTCCTCAGAAGTCCGCTAAAGCAATATGTCTTGCAATTATTTGCCTTTGTGGGACTGTTACAGGTTATTGGGTTATTAATAGATTTTCAGTATCTGCGTGAACTTCAAACCAATTTGGGCGATCGCGAACTCGCTAGTTTTTTGGGGCTATTTGGTGGAATGCTGGGATTGTGTGAGTTGTTGACGCAGTGGTTTATTTCCAGCCGACTCATCGAACGAATGGGGGTATTCTTCACCGCCACGCTTTTACCAATCACTGTCGGTTTGTTGTTACCAGCGGTGCTGGCGTTCCTGAATTTAGTTCCTGCAATGCAATCGCAGAGCTTTTTCTGGGGTCTGATAATTCTCAAATTCTGCGATGAACTTCTGCGCTACACCTTTGTCATGAGTAGTGGCCCAGTTTTATATCAACCGATCCCACAGTCAATTCGTAGCAGAATGCAGACATTATCTGGTGGAACTGCGGAAGCGATCGCTACTGGTTTGACAGGATTAGTAATTTTTCTGACATTGTTCCTCGGTGGCAAGTTCGTACCAGTACCACTACAAAAGTGGGTATTGGTAGGAGAAACAATGGTGGTAGCCGGTGCTTGTTTAAAAGTAGTTTGGCAGTTGCGATCGCGCTATGTTGACCTATTAGTGTTAAGTGTGGCCCGGGGACATCTGAGTGCGAACAATGTGGGCTTACGATTCTTCAAGCAGGGCGTGGTTAAAGCTTTGGGAGAAAAAGGCAGCGAGGCAGATAAACGGTCTTGTATTGAACTTTTAGCTCAAATTGATTCTCCAGGCGCAGCAGAAGTTTTAGCACCACTGCTAGTCAAGTTACCCCCAGATTTGCAGTGCCAAAGTTTGGAGGTGATGTTAATGGGAGGCGCAAATCCTGCTTATTTATCTGCTATCCGCCCTTTATTAGAACAACCAGAAGCAACTACCCCAGAAGTTTTTGCCCTAGCGCTGCGGTACGTTTGGCTGGCGGAACCAAATCCCAATTTAAGCCTACTAGAAGAATACTTGCATCCCCGTCAAAACTCACTCATCCGCGCTACCGCAGCTGCTTTGGTTTTACGTCAGGGAACACCAATGCAAAAAGTCGCAGCTACTAAAACCATGCGCCGGATGCTAACTCATAAACATGAATGGGAACGGGTGAATGGAGTCAGAGCACTCAGAGAAGCGATTCATTTACAGGCGCTGCGGATTCACATTCCAAATTTGTTACAGGATGAATCTTTACGGGTACGTTGTGCTGTATTAGAAATGATTGCAGCAACCCACTCAGAAGAGTACTACTCGGCACTGATTGCGGCACTTTATTACAAATCAACCCGCAGTACAGCAATGTTAGCCTTAGTACGATTGGAAAATGAAGCTTTAAAGATGTTGTTGCAGGTAGCTACGAATATTTACAAACCAGAAGTAGTGCGGATGTATGCTTGGCGTACCATTGGTCAGATCAGTACCCAGGAAGCGATGGAGTCTTTATGGCAAAACTTGGAAACATCTTCGGGTACTGCTAGAGATCATATTCTTCGGAGCTTGCTAAAAATACATAAACAACCAGTAATTGCAGGTTTAGTAGATCGATTTTATGAAAATAGAATAGAAACTCTAATTGAGCAGGAATTACGATTTTTAGGCGAGATTTACGCCGCTTATGTAGATTTCAAAACAATAGACCCTCTAGAATATGATCAATTAAGCAAGAGAATTCTGACTGTTTGTGAGTTACTGCAACGTGCTCTACTAGAATTAGAATCAGATGTTAAAGAGCGGTTGCTGTTGTTATTGAAACTGCTTTACTCCCCAGATAAAATGCAGGCAGCGGCATTCAATCTGCGATCGCAATCAGGGGTAAACTTAGCACGGGGATTAGAAATCTTAGAACATACTGTGACTCTGGCTTCAAAGTCTCTGTTGTTGAATATTTTAGATGACCGATCACAGCAAGAAAAACTGCAACATCTTATAGAAGCCAAAGTTGTGGTATACGAAAATATGTTAGTTAGCGATCGCCTTCACAAATTACTGATGGTGAGTAATTTGCTTTCTGACTGGTGCTTAGCTTGCTGTTTTCATTTTGCTCAAGTTACTCGTATCCGACTGACAAGTTTTGAGATTTTGGCAGCTTTGCGTCATCCGACTGGCTTTGTCAGAGAGGCTGCGATCGCATATCTAAATATGGTTTCACATCGCGTTCTTTTAGAAATTTTACCTCAGTTGCAAAACGATCCACACCCACTCGTAGCTGCTCAAGTTAAAGAGTTGCTCGAAAAATCCCAGTTCCAAAATTACACATAATGACCAAATAATTCGTAATTCGTAATTCGTAATTCATTTATTCGGATATCAAGCCCCTAACTTTTCAGAAAATGTTGCCAGCGTAGTGAAATAGGGCTTGCTCGTCATGTTATTCTTTTGATGCTAGCCTTTTCCCTTACTCACGGTTAGATAACAGGTGAACAATCTCATCTACAATTTCCTCTGGATTTTCAAGTTTGGCTAGAAATCGATCAAAGCCAGCATTCAAAGCCTTGCGACATGAAACCTCACGTGTATAAGAAGTAATGGCGATCGCGGGCATCTGTCGTAGGAAGTGGCAAGAATGCACCCGAATTTGCTCAATTAACCAATTGCCATCATGATGGGGCAATTTTACATTGCACAGCAGAATATCGGGATGAAGCGATTCGACCAAGGCGAGTGCTATTTCTGCATTGATGAAAGCCACCACCTCTGCACCTGCTGCTTCCAAAATGAAGATGAGCAAATCTGCAATGTCTGGCTCATCCTCCACCAGCAAGATTTTGATTCCAACAAGATGCTGGAGCAAATTTGACTGATTTTTTTGATCGCTACTTTGATCTTCCACCATGCGGTCTCTTCATTGCTTGGTATACTTTGCTTCTTCTATTGGAACCCATAAAATGGAATAAGTATTCCCTCTAAATAGACAAATTTTGATAAAAAAGTATTATCAATATAGAGAAGTTAATTCACAAACCAACATTGATTATCTTTTTATTTCAAGTGAGCGATCGCGCTTGCAATTAATACCAAAACAGTGAAGCTATTGGATGTTAAGAAGCAATTTAGCGATCAGTAAAGCACAATGCTAATGCTTTTCTGGATAATTTATTGCCAATTATAAATATATTGATCTTTCGGAATAGATCTCTATGTATCTTCTGGAAGAAGACACAATATAAAAGATAAAGCTAATGTGTATGTACAATCACAAAACAAATTTAAAGTTGAAGCCCAGCTTTGAATATCGGTTTTGTCAAAAATAAGGAGAAGCAAAATGAGTATAGAAGATAGAGCAAAAGCTGTTGCTAAAAATATCGAAGGCAAAGCTCAAGAAGCACTAGGAAACGTTACTGGCGACCCTGAAGACAAAGCCGAAGGAAAAGCCAAGCAAGCTGAAAGCCAAGTTCGTCATGGCGTAGAAGATGTGAAGGATGAAGTTAAAAAGAATCTTGACTAGTAAAATTCTATTTGTTCTAGCACTTTCTACATAGAACAAGGTTGAAAGGTGTACGTCCGTTCTGAATTTGACCCCTTTTTTAGACTTAATTTAATTCTGAAAGGGGTTAGTTTTTTTAATTAACAACAGTAAAAGTCAGAATTAAAGTGTTAGTTTTGTTGGCTTCACAACCTAATTAAACAGTAAATACTACTTTTGACAAACATCTGTTAAAAAGAGAATCTACTCTTATTAAAGACCGTAAAAATCAACTGTACCAAATAGGAGTAAAAATATTGTGGCTCTTGTAAAAATTGCAGATTTCAATCCCGACTATCATGAAAGTTTTAATGAAAATGATATCAAGGGGATGAGTATTTATATAGATGGGGATGATAAAATTGGTACAGTCAGCGATGTTTTAGTAGATGAAGAAGGTATTTTCCGATATTTTGTCGTTGATTTAGGCTTCTGGATTTTTGGCAAGAAAGTCTTATTACCTGTTGGTCGTTCTCGCCTTGACCAAAACTCTGACCGCATCTACGCTATCGGGATGACTAAAGAACAAGCGGAAAATTTACCTGAGTTTAACGATCGCCAAGAGGTTGATCATGACTATGAAGAACGGGTAAGGCAAGTATATCGCTCAACATCTTTAGATACAGCATCTTCGACTGCTAACACTTACAACCCCGATACCTACAACTACCAACAAGAGCCGTCTCTGTACGATCTTAATGACCAAGATCATCAAACCTTCAAACTGTATCAAGAACGGCTAATTGCAACTAAAACTCGTGCTAAGACTGGAGAAGTAGCGATTGGTAAGCGCATTGAAACTGAGACTGCACGGGTTTCAGTACCAATTGAAAAAGAACGAGTTGTCATTGAACGAGTAACTCCAGCAGATGCAGGAAAAGCCGTTGCGCCTGGTAGTGTTAACTTCGGCGAAGGTGAGGTAGCACGTATAGAAGTCTATGAAGAGACTGCTGACATTCACAAAGAAGCATTTGTGCATGAAGAAGTCAGAATCAAAAAAGTGGTAGAACAAGAAATGGTTGAAGCACAAGAAACCCTTCGTCGAGAAGAGTTAGATGTTGAGACTAATGGTCTTCCGGTTGTGGAAGGCTCAGATTCAAAACTAGCTTAACTATGTTTGAATAAATGAAAGGCGAGCGGGTTCATATCTGCTTCTAATTAAAAAATAATACAGGCGAGTTGCATTTTAGGCTCTGCCTGTATTTTTAACGCTTCGCGGAAGTCCCCACCCTCAACTTTTAGTAGGGTGGGGATAGGGAGCCTTGGGTGAGGATTCCATCTAGAATTGATTTAAAACTCAAGTAAAAACAAATTCTGGATGGATGACGAATCCCCGGGATTTTCTGGTAAGATAGTCAATGTCTTGACCATCAATGCCATAAGCGAAAACCATTAGCTTTCAGGTATATGTTGCATCGCCCTTGGCGTCTCCCCTTGGGAGAAGAAAAAGATTTGGGTCTTGGGAACCAGGACTCCTGCCCTTGGAGGGAATGTAAGACCAAAAAAAACTACGGGGTAATTGATGGCTATTCCCGATGAATTGGGGGAGCTACGTCCGTCTTAGGGCGGGGTAGTTCACTATTCCAATTTTGTTAGGACTTACGCACACTCTACGAAAATTATCGGCGTTCTTCTCTACGATCCACTACGCGTTGGCGAAAGCCTCTCGTAGAGATAGCGGTTCGATAAATCAAGCTTTTTGGCAACTTTTGCGTAAGTCCTGTTTGTATCAGGTGCGATCGCCATAAACTGCACCAAAACTATGATCAGCTTGAACCTCAATAATTAAATCTACCGCTGTGGGATCTTCCATCAACGGTTTAATGAACAATTCTGGGTGAAGCGATCGCCAAAAATAATTGACAAATTCTTCTATCTCTGCATTAGTCATCCCCGATTTACCAGCAGCAATCATCTGCTGTTCCGCCTGTTGACGCCACTCCAAAGAACAGCGGTAATCGGTTGTATATAGCAAAATTAAGCTGTCTAACCGTGCCCATAATGGAAGATAATCCTGGAGGCGGTGATTCATATCACGGGCAAATCTCCTATCCTCATTTGTGATAATTGGTGGCAGTGCAGTATCAAATACATCTGCGTTTATTGGTCGCATACCCACAAACCAACCTTCAAACAGTACAAGATCCACACCTGTGATGATTTCTGGAGTGGTGCGATCGCCAGCACCTCCATAAGCAGATTTATCAAAACGGGGAACTATAACTGGACTTTGCCACTGGCGAATCTGATCTAGTAAATTTAAGCCTAAGTCTATATCGTGAGTTCCTGGTGGCCCCCGCCCAATCAAACGGGGATCTTGCTGTATTAAGACCAGGCGATCGCTGTAAGTTTTGTACAAGTCATCTAAAGACAAACTGAGAGTGCGGTATCCCAACTGCTGAAGAATCAAGGTGAGAACCTTGGACATAGTGGTTTTACCTGTGCCTTGTCCTCCCAAAATGCCCTGTATCAGCGGTCTTTCCAACTGTTGGCGGTGCGATGCTAGTTTGATTCCCAAAGGTAGCCACAAGTCCCACAACACCTGTAACATTTGCTGGGGTTGCACTTGAAGGGTAGTTTGGCAGAATTCGCTAAAAGCTGGCAAAACGGATTTTAGTAAATGCGATCGCACTTGTATAACTTCATTCACATTTTCTGGTGTGATCCCAAAAGCTTTGGCTCTTAAATTATCTCTTAACGCTGCTTCTCGTGCTGACTGCTGCCAACTTTCTTCTATCGCACCCGTTACCAAAATTTCGCTCATCCACGAATTCATACTCTCCCCCTCTCCCTCTACTCTTCTCACGATCCCAGCTTAAAGGCTTCAAGAAATAGGCTATAGATGAAACCAACTTTCAGGAAGTTCAGTGAGTCTACCCAAAGCGATCGCCTAGACAAAAAGCCCTGACTATAAAATATCCTGCTGGTAGCTTCTGTCAGCACCACTAAAAATGCAGCCACCACAATATCCAAGAAACCCCTTTGACCAGCTGTAGTGGAAATTGCGTTTCCTACAAAAAAACCGAATAAAAAACTAATAATTAGCAGCGATAGCCGCCGCCAAGGATTGATAAACCATTGCCCCAAACGCCTAGCAATGGCATCGAAGAGGTTGTTGAGACGAGTGTTTTGCATCAGTGAGACTTCTGGGCAAAAGTCAAGATATTGTAAAAGGGATTGGGGAGGGGATTGGGGAAGGT
>NZ_JADEXR010000203.1 GCF_015206995.1 aff. Roholtiella sp. LEGE 12411
GAACCCATGTATGTTCGTGTGGATGTGTGATGGATAGGGATGAAAACGCAGCTAGAAATATCCTTAGTCGAGGATTGGGTACGGTAGGGCATATCGGAACCTCTGCACTAGATGTAGGCAACGCTTGGGGAGATGAAACCTCTACTCTTTTTGGCGAAAGCCTGATTGAGCAAGTTATGTCTTAGATTCAAGAATCCCCGTGCATTTATGCCGGGGAGTGTCAATTCCAGGAATGTGTGTAGCAGTAGAACTGGGAGAAGTTCACGAAATTGTTAATACTGGCTCAACTGAGCTTGTTCTCACTTACTTTGGTTTGCGGGTGGAAAAGGCGTAATTATTGGTTTTTTACCATACTTCCAGACGCGACTAATCGCGTCATTAAATTTTATAATAATGCATAAAATATCAAACAAGTGAACTGGAAAATATATAAAATGTTCTCGATGATCACAATTCAATAGCTTTCTCTATTTGAGATTGGTACTGTGGCAACTCACTATATATAAAAGTGCGATCGCCTGTGACACTGTAAACAACTTATGTTTTTAATAATCCTGAAGAAATATACTGTATCTAGCATTAATCACAACTACTTCTTAAGTGCCACATAATAGCAAAAGATAGTCCATCCCATAGAGGAGTATTAACATTAGCTTTTCTCAAACCTTCTCCTGTCCAGGAATTACAGGTTCTCAATACCGAGTAGCTGCCATTCGCTGCGTAAAACCCAGCATTGGTAGTGTGACCATCACCCAAGCGAATTTTTCTCCCCTTGGCATCTACTTGAAAAGTAGCCTGGATAAATTCCATTAATCGCAAATAATCTATTTGACTAATTTTAATACATTTTACTTCCAAATAATTAGGTATTGATTGATAACCTTTAACATCCATAACAGAAGAAGTTGGTAGAAATAGCGCTTTCAAAGTCGTAGATAAGTTGATATCTCTTAAAGAAGGGGTTGACATATAAAAATCACGATCTCCCCAGCCAAAACTTAAATAAGTATAATTACTAATTGTATCTATACCTATTCCATCTAGCAAGATATTTTCCGACCAATTAAAAACATTATTTTTGATTGGCACTATAATATTAGAATGAATTCCTGTATTAGAAACACAAATATTTAAATTACAGCGCTGTTGTGAGTAATCACTCCATTTCCTAGGTATTAACGCAGCGATCGCTAATAAAGCTAAACTAAAGAAAACAAAACTCAAAAAGTAGCAGTAACGACACAATAAGTGTTGACAAACTGAATTATTGGTAACTCGCATAACAACCTAAACACTTTTTTATAGTAAACTCCAAGCAGAGTCTATGGATGCGGACAATTGGACATTTAGATTACAAAGGGCACTACCCATGAGTTCCCGCGCACTGCTGTTGATAAATCGTCACGCTCGCCAAGGACAAAAAAGTCTGTCGGAAGCGATTCATTATCTTGAGACACTCGGCTTTAATTTAATCGAGGAGTCTACAGAAGATCCTAAACATCTTTCTGAAGTTATACTTCGCTACCAGCATCAAGTTGATTTGGTAATTGTTGGTGGTGGAGATGGCACTCTTAATGCCGCAGTAGATGCTTTAGTTGATACCCAGTTGCCCTTGGGAATCTTGCCTTTGGGAACTGCAAACGATCTGGCGAGGACTTTGGGAATCCCCAACTCTCTATCCGAAGCTTGCAAAATTATTGCCTATGGAGATTTGCGACGCATCGACTTAGGATGGGTAAATGGTAAGCACTTTTTCAACGTTGCCAGTTTGGGGCTAAGTGTGAAAATTACCCAGAGACTGACCAAAGAAGTCAAACGCCGTTGGGGAATATTAGCTTATGCTGCCACTGCATTACAAGTAATTTGGGAAGCACGACCTTTTAGTGCGGAGATTGTGCTCAACGGTAAATCGCTTCGCGTCAAAACCTTACAAATTGCCGTGGGTAATGGTCGTTATTACGGTGGTGGCATGGCAATAGTTCATGATGCCACAATAGACGACCAAAGGCTAGATCTTTATAGTTTAGAAATTGAGCATTGGTGGCAAATTATACTATTATTGCCAGCGATGAGACAAGGGCGACATATACATTGGCGGGAAGTCCGCGCCCTTCATGGACAGGAAATAGAGGTTTATACACGTAAACCACGCCCGATAAATACCGATGGTGAAATTACTACCTACACCCCTGCCCATTTCCGTGTTATACCTAAAGCAATAACTGTTTTAGTACCTCCAGAACAAATCAATATAGTCAATGGTCAATAGTCATTTATTATTCTCTGTGCCTACTTTGCCCTTTCCTTAAGCTACCTAATAAAATTTGGTATTTTAATGATTAGTTTTGGTTTTACTTCTACTTGTATAGAATTTCTATTTGATTTTAGAAAAAACTGCGTACACTTCTAACTCCCTTTTTTCCCATTCCCCATTTACAAGGTAAAAGCTGAAAGCCCCTGAAAATTAGTGTACTTTGTGCTTCAGACAGGGGATGAAAGCTAGCTACAGGATTTATCGTGTTTTCATGATTTCTGTTGTTCAATGTACTTTGCCAAATGCATCTGAGATTTTCTCAAGACATTAAGTCCCTGTTGCAACGCTTATCTGAAAAATCGCTGACTTTAGGCGATATTTTGGCAGAAACTTCCGAACGGGGATTTAGCCTGGTAATTGCATTATTAGTTTTGCCCTTTTTGTTTCCTATGCCACCGGGCTTGGCTGGCCCTTTTGGTGCTGCTTGCTTGCTGTTGTCAGTGCAGATGGTTTTGGGGAGGCGATCGCCTTGGCTACCCAAAAGAATCGCTAACTACAAATTCCCTCGCTCCTTTGCCCAGCTTCTTTTGCAAAACCTGGGACGTCTGACTAAAGTGTTGCAAAAAATAGCCCGTCCTCGGTTAGCGAAAATAGCCCATAATCCTCTGACTTGGCGAATCAATGGGTTTTGTATTTCTTGGTTAACACTATTGCTCATGTTACCAATCCCCTTTACAAATCCCATTCCCACCGTAGGCATTTTACTTTTAGCAGTTGCTACTATCGAATCTGACGGTTTGTTAATTTGTGTCAGCTACGTTATCACTGCTTTGATTACCTTACTGTTTGCATTCATTGGTTATGCATTGTGGTTAGCTCCTAGTTGGCTACCATCTATATTTAAATAATAAAAGCTCCCAGCCAAAGACTGAGAGCAGTAATTTATAAGGGTGCATCTACCATCTATTTGTTCGCTTTGTTTTTCACGATATCCGGGAAAAATTAACTGGACAAAAAAAGGTTTTTTATCAATGCTCAGCAATTAGAAATTGATATAATAAAAGCCCCCAACCAAAGGCTGAGAGCAATAATTTATAAGGGTGCATCTACTATTTATTTATCCAGCTAAGTCATTGCTGTATCAGGACAAATTCGATTTATAAAAAAGTTTTTTAGAATCATACAATTGCCATGACTAAGTAATAAAAAATTAGTAAAAAAAGCCCCCAACTAAAAGCTGAAGGCTGTAATTTAATTAAGGTGCATCTACTATCTATATATCCGCTTTGTTGATCGCTGCATCAGGAAGAATTGAGAAAAGCGATCGCTGGTTTGGATTAAAAAACGAGATGATTTGTTGCTGAAAGAGTAGCGATCGCCATTTTTATTAGTACCATTCTGTGTAAATGTTGCGATCGCTCCTTTCTCTGTCAGGGAAATTGAAAGTTGCTCCGTATAATATGTGATGCAATAATTTCAGATATAGAAATCAGCCCAATTAGAAATCATGCCTTGTATGGTAGTTCTACACGCACTTTCAGATTTCATGAATTCTAATTGTGCAGTCAACAATTTATCTCCTAGCTATTACTACCAAGGATATTGTCCTCAAAGTGGTGAAGCTCTAAGCCTGCCCCGCACCCCAATGGCCGAAGCGATCGCATCTGGTTTGATGCAATACCTCGCCAAAAATGACCTTTATAATCGTGAGAGCAAGATGTATGGCATATTACTAGTTGAACTACCTACTGGTGAACAACGCGTACTAAAAGCTTTCTCTGGTCTTCTAAATGGTTATAGTATTTTTGATGGCTGGGTACCGCCAATTCCCGGACGAAGCCAAGTTGCTCTAGAGGAAGCCCGCACATTAGCCCAATTAGATGCCATCAAGCAAGAACTTATTACCCTGAAGCAACTGACTGAACGGCAACAGTACGAAATGCTCGTGCGCGAGTTTGAGCAACAATTGCAACAAATGAGCGATCGCCATGGACATTGCAAACATCAACGGCAGGAAAAACGTCAGCTACTATACGAAACTCTCACTGGGGAAGCACTGACTATTGCCTTAGAACAACTCAACGCAGAAAGCCGTTTACATGGAATTGAGCGACGGCAACTCAAACGCCAGCAAAATGAAGTGTTACAGCCGCTCAAGCAGCTGATTACAGCGACGGATGAACGGATGCGTGAACTCAAACAACAGCGTAAAGCCTTATCCCAGCAATTGCAGGCTCAGATGCACGCTGCTTACAGCCTGACTAATTTTTCCGGTCAATCCCTATCGTTGCAGCAACTGATACCAGGAGCCTCTATACCTACTGGAACAGGAGACTGTTGTGCTCCCAAACTACTGCACTATGCGGCAACATATAGTTTAAAACCATTGGCAATGGCGGAATTTTGGTGGGGAGCCTCCTCAGTGAACCAAGACAAAGTTCAGGGAAAATTCTATGGGGCCTGCATGGAGCGCTGTCAGCCATTGATGGGGTTTCTGCTCTCAGGATTGCCTCCAAGGCAAAGAGGGAGGGAGGGGGAGAATTTCACTCTCTCACTCTCTTTTACTAAGTTTCCCATTGTTTATGAAGATGAATGGCTGATTGCTGTGAACAAACCCCCAGGACTACTATCAGTACCCGGTCGTTATAGCGATCGCCAAGATAGTGTCGTGAGTCGTTTACGTCATCTGTATGGTATGGCGCTGGCGGCTGTGCATCGCCTGGATCAGGAAACTTCTGGTATAATCTTGCTGGCTCGCGATCGCCAAACTCATCGCCAACTGAGTCAACAGTTTCAACAACGACAAGTTTACAAGGTCTATGAAGCTTTACTTTGCGGTTTAGTGACACCCGAGCAAGGTGTAATTGAACTACCACTGTGGGGAGATCCTGAGAATCGTCCCTATCAGCAAGTCGATTGGCAGCGCGGTAAACCCAGCTTGACTAAATTTCAGGTTATAGCCAGAGAAGGGGAGTATACTCGTGTAGAGTTTATACCACTTACAGGACGCACTCATCAGTTGAGGGTTCACGCTGCCGATTCGCAAGGACTTGGGGTAATTATTTTAGGCGATCGCCTCTATGGATGTCGTACTGTTACAAGTCGGTTACATCTTCATGCCAGAGAACTTCGCTTTGAACATCCACAATCGGGCCAAATACTACATATAACAACAAAGACGCCGTTTTGAAAACTGGGTAGACAAAAGGACACTTACAAGCCGCGGATTTTGTTGCTGTCTGCATAAATGAAGAAATTTTGATTTTTGATTACAATGGAACAGCGCAATTTGCCAAAGAATATAATCTGTGCTAAAGCAATCCAGGTGTTCTACCCACGTAAATTCAGAAAATGCTCTATGAGTAATCAACTCCAAGACTACAATCCCAGCGCCGTAGGTGAAATCAATGGCAACCTTTTGGGTTTGCCATTCGATTACGAATCTGCCAATCTGATTGTCTTTGGCGTACCGTGGGAAGTTACCGTTTCCTATGGTGCTGGCACCGCCAACGGGCCACAGCAAATTTTGGACGCTTCGACTCAACTGGATTTGTTTGATTTCGATCACCCTGATGGCTGGAAACAGGGAATTTTTATGCCAGAAATTCCCCAAGATATTTTAGAGAAAAACAAATACTATCGCGCCCAAGCCGCAAAAATTATCGAACGATTAGCGCAAGGTAAACAACTGGCAGATACACCAGATTTAACACCTGTTCTGACAGAAATTAATCAAGCTTGTCAACAGGTAAATAAATGGCTGTTTACACAATGCCAAGAAGCAATTAACAAGGGGAAGCAAGTTGCAGTAATTGGGGGTGATCACAGTTCACCTTTGGGTTATTACCAAGCATTAGCAGCTAAATATTCCAACTTTGGCATTTTGCACATTGACGCACACGCAGACTTACGCGATGCCTACGAGGGATTTGAGTTCTCTCATGCATCCATTATGTTTAATGCGATGAAGCTGCCGCAAATTTCTAAGTTAGTACAGGTAGGCTTGCGCGATATTTGTCATGATGAAGTACAAATAATTAACCAATCGAATAGTCGCATCGTTGCTTATTATGACCCAGCCATTAAACAAAAACTTTACGCTGGCACGACATGGATTGATTTATGCCGAGAAATGATTAGTCATTTGCCGGAATACGTTCATATTAGTTTTGACGTAGATGGTCTTGATCCAAAACTCTGTCCGAGTACAGGTACTCCTGTTCCTGGTGGACTGGAATTGGAGCAAACTTTTTGTCTGTTCCGTGAATTAGTAAATAGCGATCGCAAAATTATTGGCTTTGATATCTGCGAAGTTGGCGACGCTGAATGGGATGGTAATGTAGGTGCGCGGATTGTTTATAAGCTAGCGAATTTGATGGATTTATCTCAGCATCAAACATAGAACATAGGGGATGACCAAATAATTAGTAATTCGTAGTGAGGCTCTCTACGAGACGCTAAAAGCGAACGCGACTCGCTACCGCTGCGCTAACGTAAGTAGTGAAGGAAAATCTCAATGGAGGAGTAATGAAAGCTATTGAAGTCATGGGAACTGTGGATGACCAGGGTCAACTCTCATTAGATGTACCGTTAATTGTTGACAAGCATACCCGCGTCAAAGTAATTGTACTGCTCTCTGAAGAAGCTGATAAAGAAGATGAGGAAATATCTGAATCCGCTATCGAAAGTTTTCGCCAGGGTTGGTATGATGCTATGAGGGGAAACACTTTACCTGTTTCTCAACTGTGGGAAGGAATTGATGCAGAATGACTCACCATTTATTCAGGTTGAGGTAACTGCTAAATTCCAACGTAACTTGCGGATTTTAGCGAAGAAATACCGTGGTATTCGCACCGATATTCAGCCCACTATTGAGCAGCTTCAATCTGGAGAACTACCAGGCGACCAAATACCTGGCGTAGGTTATGCAATTTTTAAGGTACGAATAAAAAATAGGAATATCCAAAAGGGTAAAAGTGGTGGATATCGGCTGATATATTATGTCAAAACCAACACTAACATCATCTTAGTTACTATTTACTCCAAATCCGAGCAAGAAGATATTGCAGCAGAAGAAATTCAGCAGATATTGGCTGAGTTTGAACAGGAATAAAAACCACGCCCACTCTTGGGTTGAGCTTTCCCGCCGCTTTCAATGAACATGACGATCTAAATTGCTGTGGCTTTCTGGTAGTGATGATAAGCGATCGCAAATAACCCCCGCAAAACAGGTACACAAGTAGCGGTAAAATGATCATCCATCCGTCATTTGCTAACCCTTGACACCCATGTATTGCGACTACCTGGTACAAATCCTGACTGCCCGTGTGTACGATGTTGCCCAGGAAACACCACTGGAGTATGCTCCAAATCTGTCTGCACGACTAAATAATAAACTCCTGCTCAAGCGAGAGGATATGCAGTCAGTATTTTCCTTTAAGCTGCGGGGTGCTTACAATAAAATGGTTAACCTGTCAACAGATTTGCTAGCACAAGGTGTAATTGCGGCATCTGCTGGTAATCATGCCCAAGGGGTCGCTCTTGGTGCTCGTCAGTTAGGAACAAAAGCGATGATCGTTATGCCAGTGACTACACCCCAAGTCAAGGTAGACGCGGTTAAAGCACGCGGGGGAGAGGTTGTGTTGCATGGGGATACCTACGATGATGCATACACTTACGCCCGTCAACTGGAAGCCGAAAAGGGACTAACCTTTATTCACCCCTTTGATGATCCTTATGTGATTGCTGGACAGGGGACAATTGGCATGGAGATTCTGCGGCAATGTCAGCAACCCATTCATGCAATTTTTGTAGCAATTGGCGGTGGCGGATTAATTTCTGGGATTGGGGCGTATGTAAAACGGTTGCGTCCGGAAATTAAGATCATTGGCGTTGAGCCGATAGATGCTAATGCTATGTATCAATCGCTGAAAGCTGGACATCGGGTGCGATTGCCGCAAGTAGGCTTATTTGCTGATGGGGTAGCGGTGCGGGAAGTTGGTGAGGAAACTTTTCGTTTGTGTCAGCAGTATGTAGATGACATCATTTTGGTGGACACGGATGATATTTGTGCTGCAATAAAAGATGTGTTTGAGGATACACGCTCCATTTTAGAACCAGCAGGTGCATTGGCGATCGCAGCGGCCAAAGCCTACGCAGAACGGGAGCAAATTCAGGGACAAACTTTGATTGCTGTAGCCTGCGGCGCTAATATGAATTTTGATCGCTTGCGTTTTGTGGCAGAACGGGCAGAATTTGGCGAACGCCGCGAAGCCATATTTGCAGTTACAATTCCCGAAGAACGGGGCAGTATTCGCCAGTTTTGTGAATGTATTGGTAAACGCAATCTAACTGAGTTTAACTATCGCATTGCTGATCAAAGAGAAGCTCATATTTTTGTGGGTGTACAAATTCAAAACCGTGCTGACGCGGTAAAGATGGCGGAAACTTTTGAAGCCTGCGGGTTTAAAACTATTGACTTAACTGATGACGAACTGACAAAATTACACCTACGCCACATGGTTGGTGGGCATTCTCCTCTCGCCCACAATGAGTTACTCTATCGTTTTGAGTTTCCAGAACGTCCCGGCGCGTTGATGAAATTCGTCACTTCCATGAGTCCAAACTGGAATATCAGTATGTTCCACTACCGCAACAATGGGTCAGACTACGGGCGAATTGTCATCGGTATCCAAGTTCCTCCCCAAGAGATGGCAGAGTGGCAGGCTTTTCTGGATACTCTTGGCTATCGCTATTGGGATGAGAATCAAAACCCCGCATACAAGCTGTTTTTGGGATAGGGGATTGGGCATGGGGCATTGGGGATTGGGCATTGG
>NZ_JADEXR010000204.1 GCF_015206995.1 aff. Roholtiella sp. LEGE 12411
GGGCATGGGGCATGGGGAAAAATCGTCTTTTAACTCTTTGCTTTTAACCTTTTGCCTTCGTCCTCAATCCCCAGTGTTAGAGATTGTCAAAGAATAAGGCTGTTTTGCTTGAGCGTAGACGTTGATACGCCTTGTCATTTGCGATCGCCATACCAGGAAAAATTAAGAATAATACAAGTACCCAAACTATAAATAAGTACTTCATTGTCCATATTCGTTTTTTCAAGCTCGCTTCTTAATGTCCAAATGCCAAAGTCTCTCCAAGGTGGCAATTTGTTGGCGTAGAACAACAGAGCGGTGTCTGTTATAAAGTTTAAAACCTGCAAATAAAATCAATGGAATGATAATCGAAGATCCGATGAATACGTTAGCAGATAATTCTGCCTGACTTTTGGAGTGTAAATCAGGGGAGTTGGTTGTTAGCTGAGTAGTTGAAAGTAATTGCATTCATACCTCCAGAGATACGATAGTTTTTCTAGTAAAAGACTTCATTAGGAATCTTGTCGTTTTCTGATGCCAGCTATATATTTTGGTTATAAAGCGCAGATTTTTTGGATACTACGGCAGACATTTATTTAGATGATGCAAGCGTACTACTGAGTTAGAATAAACAAAGTGCATAGACGCGTAATCTTGCGGCAAAGTAATTTATGCAGAGCATCAACCACAACCAAAGAAAGTCTGGTCATTGCCAAAGATAACTTTGAAAATTCCCATTTTTTAGCTCAAAACTAGGAGTTTCGAGCTTCGGATTTAAAATTTCGAGATCAGAACTCGGAATTTCAAGATCGGAACTCGGAATTTCAAGATCAGAACTTCCAAATTTCAGCTTTGAACTCGGAATATCACCTTTTACACTCAAATTTCGAGCTTCCGAGCTAAAAAATTCAACTTCTAAGCTTAAATTGCCGAGATATTTTTTTGGCTGACGATGCTTATAGCTAAATTTTTTAAATTCAAAGCATCGCTAGTAGTCTGTCAAGTTTGATTTGATAAGTTCGTAGTTGACGTTTTAGCACTAAAGCGCCAACTACGAGCAACTCCCACTCCTCAATTTTTCTTTGACAGACCATTAGTAGCAATTTTAGATGTGAAACCTTAGATTTTAGATTGGTAAAGAATTAAAAATCCAGTAATGCTATATAAACGATTTGGACGTACGGAGTTACAGATACCAGTATTTTCCTGCGGTGGTATGAGATACCAGTTCAAATGGCAGGATGTTCCCGCTTCGGAAATTCCTACCGACAACCAGGCAAATCTAGAAGCGACTATTAGACGAGCAATTGAAGTGGGCATTAATCATATTGAGACTGCTCGTGGTTATGGCACTTCTGAAATGCAGTTAGGGAGAATATTGCCCAAGTTTCCCCGCGAACAATTGATTGTTCAAACCAAAATAGAACCACAGGCAGATGCGAAAAAGTTCCGCAAAACGTTTGAGCAATCACTACGAAACCTCCAGCTAGATTATGTTGACCTATTGGGTTTGCACGGCATCAACCATGCTGAGTCTCTGGATTACAGCATCCGTTCTGGTGGCTGTTTGGAAGTAGCGCAGCAGTTACAAGCTGAAGGAAAAGTCAGGTTTATTGGCTTTTCCACACATGGATCAACAGATTTGATTGTGCAGGCAATTAATACTAACCAATTTGATTACGTTAATCTGCATTGGTACTACATTAATCAGTGGAATTGGGCAGCAATTGAAGCAGCTAGATGCCACGATATGGGGGTGTTTATTATTAGCCCATCTAATAAGGGAGGAATGTTGTATGAATCACCGCCAAAGTTAGTAAATCTTTGCGCTCCCCTAAGTCCGATGGTATTTAATGATTTGTTTTGTTTGAGTCATCAAGAGGTACATACCTTGAGTTTGGGAGCAGCAAAACCACAAGATTTTGATGAACACCTGAAAACTTTAGAGTTGCTGGATAACGCATCGGAAATTTTGCCACCAATTTTGGCAAGGTTGGAAGCAGAAGCGATCGCGTCTTTGGGAGAAGATTGGGTGAAAACTTGGCAGACTAATTTACCCACCTTTGAAGAAACTCCAGGTGAGCTAAATATTCGCGTGATTTTGTGGCTGTGGAATTTAGCGATCGCCTACAATCTGGTAGAGTATGCCAAAATGCGCTACAACCTGCTAGGTAACGGTAGTCATTGGTTCCCTGGCAACAAAGCAGACCACCTAAATGAACTCGACTTACGGCAATGTCTATCTGACAGTCCTCACGCAGATAAAATCCCCCAAATTCTGGAACAAGCGCATCAAATGCTAGCGGGTGAAGCAGTCAAACGTTTATCTAGGGCATAGGGCATGGGGCATGGGGAATCAGGCAGGGGAATGGGGCATGGAGCATGGGGCATGGGGCATGGGGAATGAGGCATGAGGCATGAGGAATGAGGCATGAGGAATGAGGCATGAGGAATGAGGAATGAGGAATGAGGAATGAGGCATGGGGAATGGGGCATGAGGAATGAGGTATAGGGAATGAGGCATGGGGAAGAGTTTTCTAATACCCAATGCCCAATGCCCAATGCCCAATGCCCAATACCCAATGCCCAATGCCCAATGCCCAATGCCCAATACCCAATGCCCAATCCCCAATGCCCAATGCCCAATCCCCAATTAGTCAGACTTTGTAACATCCGCTGATTTATTTGCCGTTGGTAAAACTAGTACCTTATCAACGCGGTTGCCATCCATGTCCATTACCTCAACACGCATACCTTGCCATTCAAAATGATCTGTTGCGATCGGAATCCGACCTAAATGGGTGATGACAAAACCACCTAACGTTTGATAACTGCCTTTCTCCTCAGATTCCCACTCTTCCATACCAAATAGTTCTAAAAACTCTTCTACAGGCAACATCCCATCCAATAGCCAGGAACCATCTTCCCTTTGTACAGCTTGTGGTTGGTCTTGTCCATCTGTGGAAGGAACATCTCCCACGATTTCGCTCATGATGTCGTTAAGAGTAACTAATCCTTGAATCACGCCGTATTCATCCACTACCACCGCCATGTGAGTGATGGTTTGTTTGAACAATTCCAAAACTTTTAAGCCACGGGTGCTTTCTGGCACAAAAACAGGCTGTCGTAATCCTACAGTCAAGTCTAGCGGTTCACCTCGAAAACTTCGGGCTAATAAATCTGTAACGGGGATAATACCCAGCACATTGTCAAGTCCTCCTTGACAAACTGGATATCGGGAATAAGCACTATCAACCATCTTGTGACGGTTTTCTTCAGCAGAGTCCTCTAAGTCCAGCCAGACAATATCGGGACGGGGTGTCATCAAGTAGCTGACAGGGCGATCGCCTAAGCGAAAGACTCGCTCCACCATATCCTGTTCGGCTTCCTCGAAGGTTCCCGCCTCAGTACCTTGCTCGATTAAAATTTTTATTTCTTCCTCAGTGACTTGCGGCTCTGTAGAAGGAGTAATACCTAACACTCGTAGTACCAGATCTGTCGAAGCACTTAAGAGATACACCATTGGGGAAGCGATCGTCGCCAAAGCTCGCATTGGAATAGCTACAATAGCTGCAATTCTTTCTGGGTTGTTTAATGCCAGACGCTTCGGCACTAGTTCGCCGACAATCAGTGACAAATAGGTAATGATCAAAACCACTATCCCGAAAGAGATCGGTTCACTATAACGTGCCAAAAAGGGAACAAGCCGCACATAAACTTCTAGCCGATTGGCGATTGTTGCTCCTCCAAAAGCACCAGTCAGTATCCCAATCAAGGTAATTCCGACTTGAACAGTAGATAAAAACTGATTTGGAGACTCAGCTAGTTTCAATGCTGCCTGTGCCTTGGCGTCTCCTTGATTTGCAAGCTGCTGTAGTCTCACCTTGCGTGCCGAGACGACTGCCATCTCAGACATAGAAAATATACCATTGGCAATAATGAGTACTAAAACGATTAAAATTTCCAAAGTGGTGGAGGACATGTTTAAAATTGCCGCTTATCAATGCGAACTTAGCTTAATCCCTAGTATCTAGTATTAAAGGTGCTTCTATAAATGCTTTAACTGTACATAAACTATTAGTTATATTTCTACAGTCTATTTAGTAGTTATGCATTATTCTTCCATAGAAAGAACGAGACAACTATTAACACTTTTAAAATGGAGGACATAAACTGCCTCAATCTTTTCTGACCTGCTACGATTCCCACACAAGCAACTTATGGCATTTTCTTCTATTGTGCGTGCTTTGGCGCGATCGCCACTCACCACTGAATTGATTTCTAAGCTGAATCGACAACAAGAACTACGCTTAAATGGCGTTTCCCGCCTGCCTAAAGGCTTGGTGGCTTCAGCTCTGGCACAAAGTGAGGGCAAGGATTTGTTCGTGGTGTGTGCCACTCTAGAGGAAGCTGGACGCGTTTACGCGCAACTAGAGGCAATGGGATGGAAAAATGTGTATTTTTATCCTACTTCCGAAGCTTCACCCTACGAACCTTTTGACCCCGAAACTGAGATGAGTTGGGGACAAATGCAGGTATTGGCAGATTTGGTCAAAAGTCAAGAGTCATTAGTCATTAGTCAACTGTCATTAGAAATAAATCAAGGACAAAGGACAAATGACAAAGGACAGATAGCAATTGTCGCTACCCAAGGGGCGCTACAACCCCATTTGCCACCACCTGAGACTTTTACATCCTTTTGTCTGACTCTGAAGCGAGGGATGGAATTGGACTTAAATAGCTTTAGTGAAAAAATTACTACTTTAGGGTATGAGCGAGTGCCTTTGGTGGAAACAGAAGGACAATGGAGTCGGCGCGGCGATATTGTTGATGTTTTCCCGGTTTCGTCTGAGTTACCAGTGCGATTGGAATGGTTTGGTGACGAAATTGAGCAAATCCGAGAATTTGACCCAGCAACTCAACGTTCGGCACTTGATAAAATTGACCAACTAGTTCTGACTCCTACTAGCTTCGCTCCCATCGTGAGCGCAGCACTGAAAACGAGTGCTGAATTTCGAGTGTTGAGTGCTGAGTCAGAATTGGACTCAGCACTCAGTTTTACAGACGCGATTAATCATGTCTCTGCTCAAGACTCAACATTTGTAGAGGGTAGTCGTCGCTTTTTGGGGTTAGCTTTCGATCAACCAGCCTCGCTTCTAGAGTATTTATCAGAAAATACGCTGATTGCCATTGATGAGCCAGAACAGTGCCATGCTCACAGCGATCGCTGGGTGGAAAATGCCGAAGAACAATGGCGCATGGGGGATAGGGCATTGGGCATGGGGAATGGCGAATCTAACCAATTGCTAATTGCCAATTCCCAATTACCGAAAATACATCGTTCGTTTGATGACTGTCTGGCTGAGGTGGCAAAATTTAAAACATTATATTTATCGGAACTGTCAGAAGAAAATAGTGGCATTAATCTTGCTAGTAGATCTGTTCCAGTTACCCCACACCAGTTTGCTAAACTAGCTGAAACTATCCGCCAAGAGCGCGATCGCAATTTCTCTAGCTGGCTGATTTCTGCCCAGCCTTCGCGTTCTGTCTCTCTGTTGCAAGAGCATGACTGTCCCGCGCAATTTATTCCTAATCCCCGCGATTACCAAGCGATTGAAAAGCTCCAAATCAACCATACGCCAGTAGCTCTAAAATATTCCGGACTGGCGGAGCTAGAAGGTTTTATCCTGCCTACGTATCGGTTGATAGTTGTCACAGATCGGGAATTTTATGGACAGCACTCCTTGGCGACTCCCGGCTATCTCCGCAAGCGTCGCAAAGCTGTTTCTAAACAAGTTGATGCCAATAAGCTGCGTCCAGGCGATTATGTGGTTCACCGTAATCATGGTGTTGGTAAATTTGTCAAGCTAGAGAGTTTGACGATCAACGACGAAACCCGTGATTATTTGGTGGTGCAGTATGCTGACGGGTTACTCAGAGTCGCCGCCGATCAAGTAGGTGCGCTATCTCGGTTCCGCAGCACAGGCGATAAAGCACCAGAACTCAATAAAATGACTGGTAAAGCTTGGGAAAATACCAAGAATAAAGTCCGCAAAGCTATTAAGAAGTTAGCGGTGGACTTGCTGAAACTCTATGCAGCGCGATCGCAACAACAAGGCTTTAGCTACCCAGGCGATATGCCTTGGCAAGAGGAACTAGAAGATTCTTTCCCCTATCAACCCACAACAGATCAACTCAAAGCTGTACAAGATGTCAAACGCGACATGGAAAGCGATCGCCCGATGGATCGTTTAATTTGTGGAGATGTCGGTTTTGGAAAAACAGAAGTGGCAATTCGTGCCATTTTCAAAGCTGTCACCGCTGGGAAACAAGTTGCCCTGCTTGCACCTACTACCATTCTGACTCAGCAACACTACCATACCCTCAAAGAACGTTTTTCTCCCTACCCTGTGAATGTCGGTTTACTCAACCGTTTCCGTACCGCTGAAGAACGTCGCAATATTCAAAAGCGATTGGCTACGGGTGAATTGGATGTGGTTATTGGAACACATCAACTTTTAGGTAAAGGCGTAGCATTCCGGGATTTAGGACTTTTAGTGGTGGATGAAGAACAGCGATTTGGGGTCAACCAAAAAGAGAAAATTAAAAGTTTGAAAACTCAAGTTGACGTGCTGACTCTCTCTGCCACACCCATTCCCCGCACCCTGTATATGTCTTTGTCGGGTATTCGGGAAATGAGTTTGATCACCACACCTCCCCCCACCAGACGCGCCATTAAAACTCATCTCGCACCGCTGAACCCAGAAAGTGTCCGTAGTGCGATTCGCCAAGAACTCGATAGAGGCGGACAGGTGTTTTATGTAGTCCCACGAGTTGAGGGAATTGAAGAGACAACAGCAAGTTTGCGGGAGATGATACCTGGAGGAAGGTTTGCGATCGCTCACGGTCAAATGGATGAAAGTCAATTAGAATCAACCATGATTACTTTCAGCAATGGTGATGCAGATATCCTTGTTTGTACGACAATTATTGAATCTGGCTTAGACATCCCGCGAGTTAACACCATTTTAATTGAAGATGCTCACCGCTTCGGTTTATCCCAATTATACCAGTTACGTGGTCGTGTGGGACGTGCTGGGATTCAAGCTCATGCATGGTTATTTTATCCAAAGCAACGCACATTATCTGATGCAGCACGGCAAAGGTTACGAGCAATTCAGGAATTCACTCAGCTAGGTTCTGGATATCAGTTAGCAATGCGCGACATGGAAATCAGGGGTGTGGGTAACTTGTTAGGTGCAGAACAATCTGGTCAAATGGATGCGATCGGTTTTGATTTGTATATGGAAATGCTAGAAGAAGCAATTCGAGAAATCCGCGGACAAGAAATTCCCCAAGTGGACGATACCCAGATTGACCTTAACCTCACAGCATTCATCCCAGCAGATTACATTACCGATTTGGATCAAAAGATGAGTGCTTACCGGGCTGTAGCAACAGCTAAATCTCAAGAAGAATTAACACAAATTGCTGGTGAGTGGAGCGATCGCTATGGTGCTATACCTGTATCTGCCAGTCAACTTTTGCGCGTGATGGAACTCAAACAACTTGCGAAAAAATTAGGATTTAGCCGCATTAAACCAGAGAATAAGCAGCACGTCATTTTAGAAACACCGATGGAAGAACCTGCTTGGAATCTATTGGCGGCAAATTTACCAGAAAATCTTAAGTCTCGTTTTGTGTACTCACCTGGTAAAGTTACAGTACGCGGCTTAGCAGTTCTCAAAGCAGATAAGCAATTGCAAAGCCTCATTGACGCTTTGAGTAAAATGCAAGATGTGATGCTTATGGCAAGTCAGTGAGCATCTACGTGGTTCAGAACCGATATGTTACTCTTAAGCAAACCGAATACACTACTCCCTACCTCCTATTGCTTCTATAGGATTCCTATTTGATTTTTGAAAAAATTGCGTACACCTCCAACTCCCTTTTTTCCTATTCCCCATTCCTTTGCTCCAACTTCTCTGTATCGCCCATACTTCTCTACGAGAGGCTGCGCCAACGGCTTACCTCGGCTTCGCCCTTCCCTACGGGAGGCTACGCCAACGACTACGCTCAGGACAAGTTCCCTGTCTCTACGAGTCAGTTCACGAATCAAATCGGATTACTTTAATTCCTAGAGGAATCCCTAGTTTTTCCATTTCCTGTCCTAATCGTGGTCTATAAACCTGAAAATTGCTGCAATATAACTTCTTGATATTGTACAATTTTATAATATAGAGTTCCTACGTTTAGTTTTTACCAAAGCATCTCAGATTTTTGCAACACAACCAATGGTAGAGCTAACTTTTACACTATTGTGTGTTCCAAACCACATCAACTCTTAACTTTAAATACTTCTCAAGAAGTATTTATCTAAAAATAGGTGAATGTATAAATTGTCAAAAGGATAACATTAGCAACTGTTGATATTGCAAAAGACTCTATTTGAAGGGATGCTAATAGTTTATCAACGTCAGATTTTAAGCTACTGACACTGTATTTTCAGATTTTTACCAGACTAGCACCTGTTTTTGGAAAACAACTCATCCGCGAATAGATGAGCTTGATACACACATTCTCCAGACGTGATTGTAATAGTGAACTATGAATAATAAAAAATGGGCGATTAAACGACTCACAGTAAATCTCACTTCAGGCGAGGTCGAGAAACTTGAACAATACTGCAAAATAACAGGACGAGCTGCAACCGATGTAATTCGGGAATTAATCCGATCAATTCCAGCTGACAACTCAGAAGTATCAGAACGCAAGAAATTGGCTAAGCGATCGCCTGACTAAGAAAAATCATCCGTGCAAGTTGCTCTTAGGCTTCTTTATACCCGGTTTAAATGTGCTAAATGATCTAAATGTACACACAATATAAGTAGGGCTTGCTGAATAAGTCTCTCAAGCAAATGTAGAAGCCACACAGCTTACAAAATACTTGTTTCATCGCTCAGTTTCAGAATTTACCCAGCGATCGCTAACGATTGTGCAAGGGTTTTGA
>NZ_JADEXR010000205.1 GCF_015206995.1 aff. Roholtiella sp. LEGE 12411
TTCGATAATTTGGAGTTTTGAATTGGAGCAAAGTGACTTGACTCAAATCCCATGTGCAAACAACTAAAAAATATATGAAGCCCAGTCTAGAAATTCAAGAAATTGCGATCGCCATTGCAGCTAAACAGCACAATCCGACAATTTTGACTCGAGATTTCCTTAAATATAGTGGTATCGTCCCTAGTGAGTGGGAACTGGCGCGACAACCAATTGTGACAAATACGGCTTCTCAGGTAGTCTTCCAAAACGGTATTAATATAGTTGCGGAAGTAAATCGGATTATTTTTGTCGAGTCAATTGCCACTAAAGAACCACAAGATGTGGAAATTCCGGCAATAGCAAGTAAGTATTTGGAAACATTAGCGCAGGTAGATTATCAGGGTATTAGCATTAACTTTCGGGGTCATGTGCTGTTTGACCAACAACAAAATACTGCTCGTGACTACATCTTGAAAACCCTGTTGAATCCAGGGACTTGGCAGGAATTTGGTAAAGCACCTGTGCAAGCTGCAACACGGTTTTTGTACACCTTAGAAGATGCACAGATGACCTTGGATATTAATGAAGCTGGGCTACAATTGCCAGATAACAAAGTACTGCCGATAGTTTTGTTTAGTGCAAATTTTGGTCATGCGATCGCCCCAGAGGAACAGAGTCCAAGATTGGCTACCATTAACCAAGTGATTGGTAATTGGCAGACTGATTTAGAGACTTATCAAGAAGTGGTGAATAACAAGTTTTTGAACTCAGTTGGCTATCAACTAAATCTAGCTATGTAACATGGAAAAAACTGTGGCTGTTATTATGACAGTCTACAATCGAGAGTGCTATTTAGCTGCTGCTATCAAGAGTGTATTGAGTCAAACCCGACCTGATTTAGAACTATTAATTTGGGATGATGGTTCTAGTGATAATTCGGTGAAAGTAGCGCGTGATTTTGCTCAAAAAGACCAGCGAATCCAAGTGATAGCAGCAGAACATCAAGGGCGAACAAAATCTCTAAAAGCAGCAATAAAACAGACAAAGAGTCCTTATTTTGGATTGGTAGACAGCGATGATTTATTAGCACCAACTGCTTTAGCTGAAACCACTGCGATACTAGAAGCACGGCCAGATATCGGACTGGTATACACAGATTATCAGTTAATTAATCAAGATAAGCGCATATTGGGATACGGACAACGTTGCAGTATTCCTTACTCTAAAGAGCGACTATTAGTTGATTTTATGGTCTTTCATTTCCGGTTATTGCGCCGAGATGTTTATGAGCAAATAGGTGGGTTCAACGAAGAATTTGAACTAGCTCAAGATTATGACTTGTGTTTGCGATTATCTGAGGTGACGGAAATAGAACACTTAGCCAAACCCCTCTACTATTATCGCTACCACTCCCAGAGCTTATCCCACACTCAAAGAGTCGAGCAAATCTTAGCATCACAGAATGCAATCAACCAAGCTTTAAAGCGTCGAGGACTTGATGAGAATTACGAGCTTGATGTCCAGATTGTAGGACAGTACAGCTTGCGTCCGAAGGTAAAAGTAGTCAACCGCTTGGTTTAATTCCAAATTCAAAATTAAAGAAAATCATTCGGGGCTGAAAGCAACAAAGCCATTGTAGACCACTTAATTAAAAAGGGAATTGACTTATGTCTACTAATTATGCTCTTGTGTTTGATGGCTTAAACGATTATGTAACGATACCATACGACACAAGTATTAATACTAATACCATCACCGTCGAAGCATGGATTAAGGCAACTCCCAGCAGTTCGTGGTCAAAAATCATTGGAAAAGGCCCTGACGATTCTGAGGTATTTGGGCTTTATTTAGAGCCAAATGTCGGCACTTTTGTGGTAGAAAGTCAAATTAATAGTTCTCAGCACGGCTTAAGCGGTGGAATTGTTGGGGATAATAAATGGCATCATGTCGCCTACACTTACGATGGGACAAACCAAATATTATATGTAGATGGAATTCAACAAGCGATCGCTTCAGTTGCTGGTAGTCTGACTTCTAACACCGAGTCCATTAGTATTGGGGCCGAAGTTAGTTCCACAACAAATCTATTTCATCTTAACGGCACAATTGATGAAGTCCGAATTTGGAATGTAGCGCGGACACAAGCAGAGATTAAGGCAAATATGGGTATCCGCTTGAAGGGTACGGAGTCAGGTTTAATCGGCTATTGGAATTTGAATGAAGGGTCAGGTGGAACAATCGAGGATTTGACCAGTAACAATAATGATGGTTATCTGGGGGGTGGTACACCAGATAATCAGCCTGCATGGGTGACTTATACACAGCCGAACACTTCAACCCTTAGCGCTACCCTTGAGGAACTACCAACTTTAGGAGTTCCGGGAACTGGGTTATTGGGTCAATATTATTTTATTGGCAGCTACATTGACACATACCCAGACTTTGATAACCTCGCACCCACATACGTCAAAGTAGATCCGCAAGTAAATTTTGAGGGTGACAACTTTGCTGGTTTAGCAGAAACCTTTGGTGTAGTGTGGACTGGCAAAATTAACATTGCTGAAGCGGGAAATATTACTTTTTATACTGCTAGTGATGATGGCAGTCGCCTCTATATTAATGGTGAGTTAGTAGTTAATAATGACGGAATTCATGGTTTTACTGAGCAATCTGGAGTCATTAATTTAACGGCTGGGGAACATGATTTGCGGCTGGAATTTTTTGAGCAGTACGGTGATCAAGCAGTAATCCTCAGCTACACCCCGGTGGGTGGTGAAAAGCAGGTAATTCCGACTGAAGTTTTAACACCAGCAACCCTAACCGCACCCGCAGAAGACTTAGAAATTAGTGGAATTGCATCTCCTAATCTGATTCGGATTGGAGAGACAATCACTACCAATTGGACAGTTACCAATCAAGGAAGTACCAGCACCCAAGGGCTATGGTCTGACCAAGTTTATTTGTCAGACGACACGATTATCGATGCGACAGATACCCGTTTAGCTTTATTTACCGCCGGAACAACACCCTTAGCGGCTAACAGTAGCTATACTCAAACTCAGAATATTTTTATTCCTACAAATTTAGGACTAGGAAACAAGTATTTAATTTTTGCCACTAACCCCAATCAACCTGAAAGTGAACGTGACAATAATGCCTATGCTGTTCCTGTTGTTTTAACTGGTAACTCAGACTTAGTAGTTTCTGGGATTACAACCCCAGGAGTTGCCACCTTGAATGAGCAGATTTCTGTGTCTTGGACAGTAGAAAACCAAGGTACAGAGGTTACTAATGCCAATTGGCGCGATGCAATTTTCTTTTCCAAAAACGAGTTTCTAGACGGAAATGATATTTTTATCACTGATGTCAGTGGTGGAGATAATACACCTCTAGAAGGTGAGGGTAGCTATACTCTTACCCAGAATTTGACTGTCCCGTCTAACTTTGCCATCGGCTCTCGCTACGTTCTGATTGTCACCGATTTTTACAATAACCAAAGCGAAACACAAGAAAATAACGTATTTGCTCAAGCTATTACCATAAATGCCCCAGACCGAGATCCTGATTTTATTGACTACGATTTTGGACTGTTCTCGACCCTTTTAGGTGGTGATGATGATGACTTCTGGGGCAGTTATCAGTTGAATCATGTCTACTCGGTGGAAGTTGTCGGGCAAGGTCAACCAGTAGATTTTTATATTAATGATACTAACTACGACGATAATCAGGGAGCTTATACTGTTAAGGTTTATCGGCAAGTCAACGGAGAGTATGAATCAAATCCTTTTGAAACCCTAACTGTTGATTCCAGAGAGAATGTTGCTTCCATCGGTCAGCCTAAAGTCTTTTCCTCATCTTTAGAAGCAGGTGTCAACTATCGCTTTGAAGCATCAGGTATATGGACACCAACTAATGGAGTCCCGAACTGGTTGATTGATGCTAAATATGTTTTAAGAACAGAACCACCAAATTTAGTGGTGTCTGGAACTTCAGTTCCAGTATCGGCAGCTTTAGGTGAATCGATTGACCTATCTTGGACAGTAGAAAACCAAGGGATAGTGGCGACTAATTCCAATTGGCGCGATGCAATTTTCTTTTCCAAAGACGAGTTTCTAGACGGAAATGATATTTTTATCACTGATGTCAGTGCTGGAGATAATACACCTCTAGAAGGTGGGGGTAGCTATACTCTTACCCAGAATTTGACTGTCCCGTCTAACTTTGCCATCGGCTCTCGCTACGTTCTGATTGTCACCGATTTCTACAATAATCAAAGCGAAACAGAAGAGGCTAACGTATTTGCTCAACCTATTACCATAAATGCCGCAGATTTAGTGGTAACTGATGCTACTGCCCCGGCATCAGTGACGGTAGGAGAGACAGTTTCTGTATCTTGGACAGTTACTAATCAAGGTGGAGTATCTACTAACAATAACTGGTATGACCATATTTATATCTCCAATAATCCAACGCTGGACTCTGAAGACATTTTTATTTCTAGTGAATATGTTAGTCCCCCACAAACGCCACTTGCAGAAGGGAAAAGCTATACCATTGCTCGTGACATTACGATTAGCTCAGGCTACGGTTATGGCTACGAAAATATTGACTATGGTTTAGCTAACGGCTCTGGTTACTTGCTATTTGTTGCAGATGGCGATGGAAATCAGGGCGAAGCTGATGAAGCTAATAATGTCAGGACAGTAGAGATTGAATTCAACGCGCCAGATTTAGTAGTAACTGATGCTACTGCCCCAGCGTCAGCTGGCTTAGGTGAGACGGTTTCTCTATCCTGGACAGTTAAAAACCTGGGTACGATCGCGGCTGACTCTCAGTGGTATGACTATGTTTATATTTCTAATGATGAGTTTTTTGACAGTAGCGATACCTATGTCACTGATCGCTGGAGTGGAGAAAATACCCCTTTAGCTGTGGAAAGCAGTTATACCTTTAACCAGAACATATCCCTTCCTAACAATACTGCAATCGGCGATCGCTACCTACTATTTCTCACCGATGGAGCTAATCAGCAGAGTGAAACAAACGGTTCTAACAATGTCCGGGCACTACCAATTCAGCTAACTGCCCCAAATTTGGTTGTTTCTGCTACTGCCCCAACATCAGCTATCTTGGGTGAGACGATTTCTGTATCTTGGACTGTTAGTAACCAAGGTGCAGTATCTGCTAATGCCGACTGGTACGACAGAGTTTATATTTCTGATGACCAAATTTTTAATATTGGCGATATCAATATTAAAGCAGTTTGGACAGCTTCTAATACACCTTTAGGCGCAGGTGCTAGCTATGTCATTAATCAAAATATTTTTCTACCACAAACTAAGGTAGGCGATCGCTACTTATTATTCGTCACAGACGATGACAAAGCCCAAGGAGAAACCAACGAAACTGATAATGTTGTCGCTACTCCTATTACTCTGAGTGCGCCTGATTTAGTCGTATCAGCTGCAACAGCACCAGAAACTGGAGTTGTAAATGGAAGCGTAAACGTGTCTTGGACAGTCACTAACCAAGGTAATTTCACGGCATCGACAGATTGGTCTGATTCTGTTTACCTCTCTACTAACGATATCTTTGGTGACTTTGATGACCGTTTGCTTAACTCTCAATCAATTACTACACAAACACCGCTAGCCGCAGGTAGTAATTACACTATTAACAGCAGTATTAATTTACCCAATGTTATTGCTGGCAACTATCACCTCCTGTTTAGAACAGATCGTACTAGTCAGCAAGGAGAAACCGACGAAAATAATAACGTCAAGGCTGTTCCCATTACGCTGAAAGCTCCCGATTTAGTCGTTTCTGATCTTAGCGCCCCAACTAACGGCATTGCTGGAGGCTCTATTAGTGTTGGTTGGCAAGTAACCAATCAAGGAGAAGTAGAAGCACCAACGGATTGGTACGATACAATTTACCTTTCCACAGATAACAGTTTGGGTGTTGGTGATATTGGCATTAGGCAGCAATCCATCTCTACACAAACCCCGCTAGCGGCTGGTAGCAGTTACTCAATTAGTCAGAATATTACTTTACCCAACCGTCCGGCTGGAGATTACTATCTGTTATTGGCAACAGATTCAACCAACACTCAAGGTGAAACCAACGAAGGTAATAACGTTCGGGCTATCCCCATTACTATCGGTGTACCAGATTTAACAATTTCTGGGGCTACAGCACCGGAATCTGGGGCTTTGGGTGGAACAATTGATGTATCGTGGACAGTAGCTAACCAAGGTGCAGTCACAGCCCCCGCAGATTGGACGGATAGAATTTATATTTCTACTGATGCTACTTGGGACAGTTCTGATACTTTAGTTACTTCAGAATCCATCGCTAGTCAAACTCCCTTAGTGGCTGGCTCAAATTATACAATTAATCGCAGCATTACCTTACCAAATCAAGCCCCTGTGGGCAGTGGTTATTTACTGTTTAGAACTGATGCCACTTCTGCCCAAGCTGAAAGCAACGAAACCAACAACGTTGTAGCCACTCCCTTCACCGTCAATGCACCTAACTTAGTTGTAACTAATGGTACTGCTCCAGAGTCGGTTTCTATTGGTGCTGCCATCAATGTTGCTTGGACAGTTGCCAACGTTGGTTCTGTTGGGGCTAATGCTGATTGGTACGATACAATCTTTATTTCCAATGATGCGATACTTGACAGCAACGACCAATATCTTGCTTATCGCTGGGCTGGTAGTAGCACTCCACTGGCGGCGGGAGCAAGTTATACTGCCAGTCAAAATATTACTTTACCAAATACAGGTACTGGCGATCGCTATTTGCTAGTTGTTGC
Organism: aff. Roholtiella sp. LEGE 12411; assembly: GCF_015206995.1. Taxonomy (GTDB): domain Bacteria; phylum Cyanobacteriota; class Cyanobacteriia; order Cyanobacteriales; family Nostocaceae; genus Komarekiella. Next base: position 6,797 of record NZ_JADEXR010000205.1, read on the forward strand.
AGATAGAGGTTACTACAGTTTCAACAACAACAACCAGAACAATGTTCAAGGCGAAACCAGCGAAACTGATAATGTCTACGCCATTCCCATCAACATCTCGGCGGCTGATTTAATAGTTGACTCTGCAACAGCACCGAGTGCTGCGGTTTTAGGTGATAGCGTTGCTCTTTCTTGGACAGTGAAAAACCAAGGTACAGGAGATGCACCAAGGGATTGGTATGACTATGTTTATATTTCCAGCAACCAAACTTTAGATGGTTCCGATACCTTAGTTACTTTGGAAGGGGTTTCGACTCAAACTCCCTTGGCGGCGGGAGCAAGTTATACCATCAACACAAATGTAACTTTACCTAGCACGACTACAGGCGATCGCTATTTATTATTTGTCGCTGACAGGGATAATAATCAAGGGGAAACTAACGAAAACAACAATGTTCGTGCCGTTGCGATTAATTTCAGTGCGCCTAATCTAGTTGTATCTGAAGCTACTGCACCCACGTCGGCTAGTCTCGGTAGCAGCATTGCAGTTTCTTGGACTGTGAAAAACCTTGGCACAACCGCAGCGAGTGCAGATTGGGCTGATCATATCTATGTTTCCAGTGATACTAGCTTAGATAGTTCAGATACTTTCGTTACTTCCGAAGCAATTACTAGTCAGACTCCCTTAGCGGCTGGTGGTAGTTATAGTATTAACCGTAACATTACTCTCCCCAATACTGGTACAGGTAATCGCTACTTATTATTTGTTGCTGATGGTGGCGAAAGTCAAGGAGAGACAGACGAAAACGATAACGTTCGGGCTGTGACAATTACTCTGGGGCTACCGGATTTAAGTGTGACTGAGGCTACAGCGCCAACTTCAGCTAGTCAAGGTGGTGCGATCGCAGTTTCTTGGACTGTCGCCAATCAAGGGACAATAGAAGCAGCAACGGATTGGGTTGATAGAGTTTACCTTTCTAATGACTCTACCTTGGATGTTGGGTTAGATAGTTTACTCTCTTCAGAATCTATTACTACTCAGACTCCTCTAGCGGCTGGCAACAGCTACACTATTAACCGTAATCTGACGCTGGCAAATACGGGTACTGGAATTCGTTATTTACTGTTTGTCGCTGATAGTTCCCAAAATCAAAGCGAAACCAATGAAACTAACAATGTCAAAGCAGTAGAGATTGAAATAACTAATCCTGATGTGGCGATTTCTGCTGCTATTTCCCCAGCTTCTGCTGCTTTGGGCGAAACTGTAGAAGTGTCATGGACGGTTACTAACCAAAGTACTTCTGCTGCACCTGCTGACTGGTCTGACTACATCTACATTTCCAATGACCAAGTTTTAGATGCTAGCGATATCTTTGTCACCAGTCGCTCGGCAGCCGCAAATACTCCTCTGGCGGCGGGTGCAAGTTATACTTTTACTCAGAACATTAGCATTCCTAACACTACAATCGGCGATCGCTACCTGCTATTTGTTGCAGATGGTAACAATCAGCAAAGCGAAACAGATGAAACTAACAATATTCAAGCAGTAGCGATTAACCTAACTGCCGCAGATTTAGTAGTTTCTGCTACCACTGCACCAGTATCTGCTACTTTGGGCAACACTATTGCTCTGTCTTGGACTGTGGCTAATCAAGGCAATGGGACTGCTTTTTCTGATTGGTCTGACTATGTTTATATTTCGGATGACCAAATACTAGATGCAACCGATACCGTTGTTGTCAATCGTGACGCAGCAGCAGATAGTCCTTTGGCAGCAGGTGCAAGTTATAGTGTTACCCAAAATATTAACCTGCCTAACACCAAAACAGGCGATCGCTTTCTCCTGTTTGTAACCGATAATGCCAACAATCAAATTGAAACTAGTGATATTAACAATTTCCAGGCTGTTAGTATCACACTCAAAGCCCCTGATTTAGTAGTCAGCAACATTACCGCCCCAGTAGAAGCCCTTTCTGGACAACAGATTGAGATTGTTTGGACGCTTACAAACCAAGGTACTGCGGATGCTACAGGTAGCTGGACAGATAATGCTTATCTTTCAAATGATGGCATAATTGGGAGCGATCGCTACATTAC
>NZ_JADEXR010000206.1 GCF_015206995.1 aff. Roholtiella sp. LEGE 12411
TAGTTACTAATACCCAATACCCAATGCCCAATGCCCAATCCCCAATGCCCAATCCCCAATGCCCAATGCCCAATCCCCAATGCCCAATGCCCAATCCCCAATGCCCTTTAATTTGAAAGTTCAATTACTGCTTTAACTTGCATGTTGGTTAAACTGGCAGCTTTACGACTGGAGGCATCATTAAGTCGGATATAGACTTCTATTACTCTGTTGTCAATATTACTAATAGGGTCAGTATTAATTACATTTTGCCGCCGTACTTGTAAGCCCAAACGCTCCACTGTTCCTTCTAATTCAATGGGAAGAACATCGCCGATTGCTCGCACCTTCTGCTTTGGACGCACCTTGCTGATATCGCTTTCGTATACTTCGGCTATGACATACATCTGGCTGGTTCGTCCAATATCGGCAATACCATCATTTGATACTAATTCCCCAGGACGGGCATGGATCTCGAATACTTGCCCATCTTGGAGCGATGGCTCCGCCAAGATCTTCGGCCAACGCACGTAAGCTTGTTGCAAATTTGCTTTTGCTAAGTTCATGGCTGCTACCACCCGATTGACTTCTGCCTGGGCAGCTTCTATATCAACTTTCGGCACATCCGTAATCTTATCTAGTGTTGCTGTGGCTTCTCTAATTTGTTGCTGACTAGTTGACTGGCTGCGATTTAACTGCGCTTGCGCCTCTTGCAGACTTTTTTGGGCGGTTTCCAGAGTTAAACGCTTGCTGTCTCGTTGAGAAGCGGAAATTGCTCCCTGTTGATACAGTGTCTGATAGCGTTTTTCTTCTACTTCGGCGTTACGCACAGTAGCTTGTAATCGCTCAATTGTGGCTGTTTTAGCCTTAATATCGCCTTGGTGTTCTGCTTCTAGGCGAGCGATCGCAGCTTGTTGGGCTGCAATCTCACCGCGTTTAGCACCCGCTTGCGTACGCGTCAGGTTTGCCTGCGCTACTTTCACTTCTTCCTGCGCCTCTTTTAATGCTGCTTGTAAGCGATCGCGACTGTCCAAAATCGCAATTACTTGCCCTGCCTTTACCCTATCGCCCTCCTTCACTAGTAACTGTTCTACCCGACTTCCTTCCGCAGAGGTGCTGGCAGAGAGTTTAATTACCTTTCCTTGTGGTTCAATTCGCCCTAGGGCTGTTACAGTTTTTAACTGTGGCAATTTTGCTATTGGTGCTTGTGCCTCTTGATTCACAGAATTTTGCCCGAGTTTTACAGTATAAAAAGTTATGCTGCCAATCAATAAAGATGCGATTATACCTATGAAAACGGATGGACGCAGAATAGACTTAGGGGACAATATGTACCCTAATTTTGAGTTTCGCACCATCGATTACCTCTTAACTAGTGGCGCAGAAAAAACTGGAAATATTAGATAGGCTTTTCTCGTTGCCTATTTGTTAATCCCCACTTTCTTAGTCAGTTATTGTTGATTTATAGCTTCATAGTCCATAAAGAAAGGGAACTTTTTGAGAATTTACTTAGAGGATGTTTGTAAAGTCTAATTTATCACTTGCCCAGGCGATTATAAATCGCACGCCACTTGCTACAAGTCGGCATAGCCGCCCAACGCAGTGGCTTGGCTACACAGACGAAACCTGCCTCCGCAGGCTTAAAAACCTTAATTTTATGTTAGTCCGCGCAGGCGGACTTTGCCTGTGTAGTAGCGAATTATATTCGCCTTAAACTTTTAAAACATCCTCTTAGATAGCGTAATTTATCTGGAGATAATAACAAACCCTTGTACCCAATGAGAGACTTATATTCTTAATGAACTACTTTTGTTTTATGAAAGGATTCTGGTATATTAAACTTTTTTAAAATCATGGGTTGTAACAGCGCCAACAATCAGGGCTAAATATAAGTAAATAAGCAAAAATATTAGATGCCATTAGTAACATAGCAATACAAAAAAATGGCGATCGCCACCTAGCGGCAACTAATAATTACACATATATCACTCTTGCAATAACATAGTTAAATTTAATTATCTTTACTTAATTACTAAAGCTTTGAATGCTCTTAAATCATCATAACTTTGTGATGAAATTTTGAAATTACCTGCACCTGTGCAGCTTTGTGATGAAATCGATCCCACTCGCTCTAGATCAAAATTCTGAGGAAAATGAGTGTTGCGATCGCAACACTCATTTTCTAGTTTCACTCCTTTGAAATCAGCTTGACGAAGATCGGCTGAAAATAAGAAGGCTCAACGAAGAGCAGCATCTTGCACATTTGTGAAAAACTTGGTTTTCGTATCGAATGCACAGATGATCCTACTGTAGTCAAAGTCCAAATCAATATCAAAGAAATTGCATCTATGCTTTCAACGCTTTAAGCTCTCACCCATTTCAACATCCTTGGGTTTTTATCGTAGCGGTAAGTTAAGCCGTCCTTAGTAGTGATAGATTGACCTTGACTTGCCTTACTTCTAACTGTACCAAGTGAATAATTTGTTAATATCTGCATTTCCTTATGAGTGAGCTTTTCAATTGTGTCTATTTCTGATTGATTTTGGGATTCATTGTTGGGATAATCTTCTATTTTTATTTCAGCTTTTTTACTGGTACTAGTGACCATTGCTTTTGATTTTTGGATTTGATAATCCTGCACACGAAGAAGTTGCCAACTCGAATCTTGTGAAAGTTCCAAAACCCATTGATGATAATTAAACAGACTTTCTCGATGTCCAACACTGATAAAAGTTGTTTTGGTTGATTGCAACTGTTGATATAAATTCCCTTCATTTTTCAAATCTAAAGCACTCGTTGCTTCATCTAATATAGTAAAGCTCGGACGAGTAACTAACTGTCTTGCAAAAGCAAGGCGTTGTTGTTCTCCCAACGATAATATATTCTCCCAAGGAACTTCTGTATCGAAGCCATCAACTCGCGTAAGCAAGTTTTGTAGGTTTACTTGTTGCAAAACTTCTTTGAGTTCTGCGTCACTCATTTCACGAGTTGTATGAGGATAGAGTAACTGTTCACGTAAAGTTCCCAAAATTATATAAGGACGTTGAGGTAAAAATAAGACTTCCTTTAGGGGAGGTCTTACCAGACGACCATTACCAGCATTCCATAAACCCGCGATCGCTCTCAATAGAGAACTTTTACCTCGACCACTCGGCCCAACAATTAATAAACCTTCTCCAGGTTGAACAGATAGTGACAAATTTTCGACAATCACCTGTTCATAGTTTGGCGTTTCTAATGTGACATTCTCAAAAGCAAGATGATTTTCTTCTATAGTTTTAATGGTACTGACATTTTCTAGTTGTTTGGTAACAGCTTCTAACGCATCCGAAAACTCAGCTAAACGCTCAACATAACTAGAAAATCGCCCGGAAGTCCCAAATTCATTGATTAAATCTGCCATAGCATTAGCAAAAAAACCGGTAGCTAAACTGGCTTGACCAACTTGTCCAAAATCAATTTCACCTCTGATATATAAAGGCCCAAGTATTAAAAACGGAAATATTTGAATAACAGCCTGATATCCTCTATTGAAAATTTCCTTACCTCTCTCCCAATTAATCTTGCGTTCAACACTTTTCAGAAGATTATTAAATCTGCGCCCAATTATATTTGATTCTTGGTTTTCTCCCTGAAAAAAAGCTATCGATTCAGCGTGATTACGAACATGAGTTAGAGAATAATTATATTCAGCTTTCAGTTCAAGCTCCTCTTGATTAATTTTATTCAATTCTTGAGTTAAGTAAATAGCAATCAAATTGCCTATGATCGTGTAAATCAGCATAAAAACAGCTATCTGTTGGGAAATTGACAAAATAATTATTAAAAAGGTTGTCATTTCCAATATTTTTTCTAGGAAAATAGCAAAGAAACTTAGAGCATTACTGGTAATGGGTTCAATTTCTTGGGATAGACGTTGATCTGGGTTATCAATATCAGATTGAAAATTTATTTTATAATAAGCACGATTGCTCAAGTATTTTGATAGGATGCGATTATTCAGCCATTTGTACCAATCAAGAGCGATTTGTTTTCTGACAAATTTAGAAAATCCTACTAAGAACGTTACGCTAATCAGTCCAAGGCTGTAAATTAATAACGTTTTAAGAAACTTAGTATAATCTTTCTCTTCAATGATGACATTGACCAAATGGTTACTAACGAATGTATTTAAGGCAGTTACGCCTACAAGTGCGATTATTAATAAGATCAGGACAAAGAGCATTCCCCAAGCGCGAATCACCTCTGAGAATGCTTTGCCCTCTGGCTCTGTTGGATACCAGTAAGGCCCTGCGATCGCTTTTACATTCTCCCAAAATTGATTAAAAGTCGAAGGAGCATTCGTTATGGGTTGATTACGAGAAACTTGGGATTGCATATTTTAAATATATAGCGGTTATTACTGCTAAAGTCACTAAAGATTATGTTGATAAGTCAAGCACACGTATACATAAATATACTTGAAATAGTTATGTAAAAAAATACTATGAGGTTAAAAAAAAACAAGAAATAGGAATTATTTGTATGTAAAATTATGGAGTAACAGGTAAAAATAATACAGAATAAAAACTCCCTAATTTAGAATAAGATATATGATATTTTTCCGGGAAAATTTTTTGGCAACCTAACATATATCAGGAATTTGATATGGACGCAAGGACAGTTAAGACAGTTAAGAACTACTATTTAGCAGCGATGCCTGCGGCGGGCGTAGCCAACGCAACTCCATCAACAACATCGGGCAATTCATCTTCCACAAGTCGTAAACGGGGCAAGAAGTAGGCAATACAGGTTGCTGAAATCGTAAAGATTCCCGCGATCGCAAGTACAAGTCCCATACCACGACCTGGGCCTACACCGATAATTTGTCCAATGCTTTTTGCTAAAAACCCATCAGCAGCCATTAAAGGTTCAAAAATCTTTTCTGCCAAGGGCCCGATCGCAATATAGCCTAGGGGTAGACCTGCGGCTTCCATCGCTCCTTTTATAGAGAAGACTCTACCTTGCACTAATGGTTCTACTTTAGATTGAAAAATAGCTTGCGTTGAACTAGCAATTATTGGTCGGATCAAAAAGAATAAGAAGACGCCAATAATAAAGACAACAACAGAAGGTTGCAAACCGGCGACGACAAGAGACACACCCGTGAGAAACATACAGCCATATATCATATTCATATTACGCTGTAGACCTCCCCAGATACCAATCAGCAAGCCTCCTGCTAAAACAGCAACGCCAAAGAGCGAAAGAATAGTCCCCAAAACTGTTACGGGAGCAAAAGATAACACTAAGGGTATGGTGATCACTTGAACACCTCCTACAAGGAAAATGCTAAAAGCTGAGATGATTAACACTCCTAGCAATCCAGGTCGAGCAACTAAATAGGTCAATCCATAAGTTGTTTCTTTTAAAAAAGAACTTTCCTCGATCGCAACAGCAGGAGTGTTGGCTTTAGGGAACCGAAGCAGCAAGAGGATAGCAATACCCAAAAACACGGTGGTTAAGTGAAGCACGATAATCCCTTGGAGAGAAATGATACCTAGCAGGACACCTCCTAAAGGTGGTGCTAGGAGTCGCGCAGTACCGTTCATGAGACTCAGCATTCCATTAGCCCTACCAAGGTGCTGTTTTGGTACTAGTAGGCTTATGGAAGCGATGAAAGCGGGTATCTGAAAAGCCACGAAGATAGCACTGAAGGTATTGGCTAAGTAAATGTGCCACACCTCTAACTGACTCGTGATAGATAAAATGCCGATCGCCACTGTTGCCAAAGTTGCAAATAAATCGCTGAGAATCATTGTCCATCTACGATCCCACCGATCCACTAATAAACCAGCTATGGGTGCAAGTAAGATGAGTGGTAAGGTATTGGCAAGGGTAATAAAAGCAAATTGGGTAACAGAACCAGTCTGTTCGTAAACCCAAACATCTAAAGCAAATGCGGTGATGCTGCTACCAATAGATGCAATGAGCTGTCCCACCCAAACAATGATAAACAGTTTCATCTCGCGGAAAATAGTCAGGGGCGTTTTTTCTATACTTGCCAACATGATTTACTCCTATAGTAATCCGATTTGATTCGTGAACTGACTCGTAGGGATGGGGCATTGGGCATTGGGGATGGGGCATTGGGTTTGTTGCAAAGTCTATACCTAACAGGACTTACGCAAGTGTCATATTTTTAACGCCAGAGGTTGTCCAGAGTCAAAGGTCAAAAGTCCAAAAAACCTTGATTCTTGACCCTTGATTCTTGACCCTTGACTCTTATACCAGAAGCCTTGTGTGCCAGTTGCGTAAGTCCTACCTAAAATAAAGCTTTTTATAATTGCTGATACTGGTGCAATAGCTTTTGGGCCTGATAATCCCAAGCAAACTTTTCAACTGCGCGTAGCTGTCCAGCTTCTCCCATTGCAATTCTGAGATTGTCATCTCCAAGCAGCCGCAGAATTGCTTCGGCTAAGGCATCTGCATCCCCACGTTCAACCAATAACCCTGTTTTCTCATCCTCCACCAGTTCGGGGAAAGCACCCCCACGCGTGGCGATAACAGGCAATCCCATTGACATCGCTTCGACAATCGGCATCCCAAATGCCTCATTCCAGACAGATGGAAAAATAAATATATCTGCTTGCTGATAGTACTCAAACAGATCGAAATGGGGAACTTTTCCCAGAAAAAAAACTGAACTGGCTGCGCTAGAAGTAAGTCTATCTTGTAAATGCGATCGATAGCTACCTTGGTAAAAAGGACGAAGATTCTGAATTTGAGGGTCTTCTCTATCTAGTGTGTACCACGGTACTAGGGCGTTTTCTGAACCGACAAGTTTCATCTGTACTTGGGGATAACGAGACACTACTTTGTTAAAGGCATCAATTAAAACGTGTACGCCTTTCTCCGGTGAAATTCTGCCCACAAAAAGAATTTGTTTAATATCTTTTTTATTAATTTTTTTATTGTCGTGATCATTAGAAATAGTAAAGTGATGAATATCTGCGCCGTTGTAAATGGTTTGGCTTTTAACATGAGGTAAGTATTTGCGAACTTGATTTGTAAGATAATCGCTGCATCCGATTACTAAATCCACTGACTTCAGGCACTGTTCAACCATTACTGGATCGAATAATGGCAGAAAATCGCTGTGTATATGTAAGACAATTTTGGCTTGGGGATTATAGGCACGGATGAGCGGAATGAATTGAAAAACAATGTTTATGTGAATCACATCACATTGCTGTGCTTGAATATCCTTAGCGACTTTTCGGTAAAATTCGCAGAAAAATAATTTGGATGCATAGAAGGGACGTTTAGGATTTGAAAGGTTCCAGATATCAAGAAAGTTTAAGGGTTCTAATACCTGATCGAGCCATGAGTCTGGAATTCGGCGATAAGTGATGCCATCTTCGTAATATTCCAATTCTTGATGGGGCCCTTTTGAGCCATAGAATAAAACTTCGTGGCCAGCACGAGCTAAACGCAGCGCCAATGCATAGGATACTAAGCGTATTCCCCCAGTTTTAGGTGGCTCGGCTATGGTGACAGGATAATCGAAGAAGGCGATTTTCATAATTAGTAATTTAGATGTTTTTTTGGGAAGAAGCTAAATATAGTGGTGATCAAATAATGTGGTTTTAAGTTTTTGGTTTACCCTGTTGAAAGTAGTAATAGCCTCACGCAAATGCGCCAACGCAGATAGCAAGAGTTTTCCTCATATAATATACAAGTTAAACATGGGACAATCTATTAGAAAATAATCGAATAATTGTGTTTTATGACTCAAAAATATCTGAAAATAAGTGGAGCTAGTGAGTGTGGATCAAGTTAATAAATTGCTTATGAAAACTATCTGTTTACCATCCGGTCAATTGATACCAGTATTGGGAATGGGAACTGCGGGATTGGGTGAAGCGATCGCCCAGCGTGAAAATGAGATTGCTGCTGTGCGTCGCGGACTAGATTTGGGGATGACGTTGATTGATACGGCAGAAATTTACGGTGAGGGTGGGGCTGAAACGTTAATTGGCAAAGCGATCGCTAATTGTCGTTCATCAGTCTTTCTTGTGAGTAAGGTTGCTCCTCGCAATGCAACTCAGCTAGGAGCGATCGCAGCTTGCGAGAATAGTTTACGACGGTTGCAGACCGATTACCTCGACCTTTATTTATTACATTGGCGGGGGCCTGTACCGTTATCAGAAACGTTGGCAGCATTTGAGACGCTGAAACAATCTGGCAAGATTCGAGATTATGGCGTTGGCAATTTTGATGTTGAGGATATGGAAGAAGCTAGTGCTTTACCCGGAGGTGGAGCCATTGCGACAAATCAAGTCCCCTACAATTTGCAGCATCGCAATAGTGAGTGGAAGTTGTTATCCTGGTGTCAGCAAAGAGGAATCCCTTTGATGGCACATTCGCCCTTGCTACAAGGTGAACTACTCAAACACCCCAAATTGCAGTCAATTGCCCAACAGCGCGGGGTAACAGTTGCACTCTTAGCGATCGCTTGGTTGTTACATCAAGAGGTGATAGTCTTTCCCAAAGCTAGCAGTATCGCCCACGTTGAACAAAATCGAGCCGCCCTCGATTTAAAGTTAACCACAGAAGAACTAAATGCTTTAGATGTTGCTTTTCCCCCACCATCTGAACCTATTGCCCTACTTGAGAATTGGTAATCTGTAATTCCTATTCCCAATGCCCCATGCCCCTGTCTCT